>NZ_JBQFVP010000007.1:0-282368 GCF_056539825.1 Ruegeria sp. B10 | reverse complement strand
GGCGTGTGCCCACCCCCTCTCTGCGGCGGACCCCCGGGGGCGGCCGGGCCCCCGGCGGCGGGGGGCTTCCTCCCGGCCCCTGCCGGGCCCAACGGGAGGAAAGGTCTTGCCAAAGACCTTGACGACGGGCGGGAGTGTGCTCTGCTCTTGTGTCACCACGGTGACCCCCGTATCTAGTCAAAAACCGGACCTACAGGAGAAGCAACATGCTCAAAGGACTAGGCGGCCTGGGCGATATGGCCAAGATGATGAAATCCGCGCAGGATCTTCAGACCAAGATGACCGAGATGCAGGAAGAGCTGAACAACCTTATGGTTGTAGGCGAGTCCGGCGCAGGGCTGGTCAAGGCGACGGCAACCGCCAAAGGAGAGCTGAAGGGCCTGGATATCGACCCGTCGATCTTCAATGGCGACGACAAGGAAGTGGTTGAGGACTTGATCCTGGCCGCCATCAAGGACGCTCAGACCAAAGCCGCCGAGCGCTCGCAAGCCGAGATGGCCAAACTGACCGAAAGCATGGGCCTGCCCGCAGACATCAAGCTGCCGTTCTGATCTCCATCTTTTCAATAATACTACCGCCGGAGGCTCCCTCCGGCGCCAGACAGGACAGGCCGTGAGCTCCAACAGCGACATCGACAATTTGATCGACCTGATGGCCAAACTTCCCGGCCTCGGCCCTCGCTCGGCTCGCCGCGCGGTGCTGCATCTGATCCGGAAGCGCTCCCTGCTGCTGACGCCCCTGTCCGACGTGATGCAGCAAGTCGCCATCACAGCCCGCGAGTGCCTGAATTGCGGCAATGTGGGCACCACCGACATCTGTGACATCTGCAACGATGAGGCCCGCGCAACCGGAGAGCTCTGCGTGGTCGAAGACGTCGCCGACCTCTGGGCGATGGAGCGTGCCGGCGTGTTCAAAGGCCGCTACCACGTGTTGGGCGGCACGCTGTCGGCGCTGGATGGCGTCGGCCCGGACGAGTTGCGGATTCCCCGCCTCAAGGACCGGGTGGTGGCCGAAGGCGTCACCGAGATCATTCTGGCCCTGAACGCCACCGTCGACGGCCAGACCACGGCACATTACATCGCTGATCAGTTGGAGGGGCAGGTCCGCCTGACCTCACTAGCGCAAGGCGTGCCGATTGGAGGCGAGCTCGACTATCTGGATGACGGGACGATTACGGCAGCACTGAGGGCCCGAAAAGAGCTCTGAGTATTGCGCTACTACAGCAACCGGAACGCTTTCGCCCGGTCCGGTTGCACGCGAGACTCTGACTCGTATTTCAGGTGTAAGCGCCCGACGAGTAGGTCAATTCATAGGAATGGCTATAAATCTCGAAGACAATACCAAAGGGGTCTTCAACGTAGACCATTCGGTAGGGCTTCTCTCCGGGATAATAGTATCGAATCGGCATACGTTGTTTGCCACCCGCCGCAACGATTTTTTCTACCAGGCCTTCGACATCCGGGTCTTGGACGCAAAAATGGAACGTTCCATTCTGGCGAAAATCGATATTGTTTTCCGGTACATAATTACCGTCAAACTCGAAAAGCTCGAACCCGATGCGATCAGCAGTCGCAAGGTGCGCAATACGTAGTTTTTTCCATTCCGGACCAAACACATCAGTGCACATGACACCAATATCTGTGTCATCCTCTACCACATCAGTCGGTGGCATGATTACGTAGAAACCAAGGACTTCGGAGTAGAACTTCACAGCCTCATCGACGTTTGGGACGGACAATCCGATGTGAGAGAACGTTCTTGGATGTTGCGGCATGGCTCGCTCCTTGTTTTATGGGGCGAAAACTATTGTGCTACAGCTGAGTTTCAAGCGCCTACCCAGCGAGGCATACCCAGGTTCCGCCATGCACATAGGTCTTCTTTCGTGGTGCCATCAGTCAATAATGGCCTTTGCCTGCCGCACGCGGCGTGTACTATGGATATGACCTTATCCGTTTGATTTTGGGAACTGTTATGAAACGCCTTTTTGCCCTCACACTTGCCGCCTTTACAGCCACTGCAGCTTTTTCTCAGCAACTGATCGACAAAGGCTTTGTCGACGGCTGGAACATCATGATGGACCCCGCGTTGGGCAATGGGTGCCTGATCCAGACGGTGTATCAGGACCTCTCCGTCGTTCGGATCGGCTATGACGCGCTAGGCAATCGCGGGTATTTCGCCGTCTACAACAAGGCCTGGGGCGATATCGAACAAGGCAAAACTTACCCGATCCGATTTGCTCTGGACGGCAAAAGCTATGACGCTACCGCCATTGGCTTCAACGAGCGTGACGTCCCCGGCGCGACCGTCTTTTTCACTGACCGGAATTTCGTCACCGCGATTGCTCAGAACAAGACGATGACGGTTTACAACCCGGCGGGCGAAGTAGTGATGGCCATCGACCTCAAAGGCACTGCAAAGGCGCTGGAATACGCACGAGACTGTCAAAACAGAAAGCTTTAACGAATCGGGTCGAAAAGGGCGTCTTTGGCCGTGCAGTCCCGGATGACATCGCGGCCGCAGGGCACGGGATCAAGGTCGCGGGACAGGCACAGGCGAACCTCTTCGATGTAACCCTGTTTGCAGGTGATGGTGATCATGTCGCGCCCCAGCGTTGGGTTGGCCTTTAGAAAGGCCTCTTCGACGATCGACGCGGGCAGTTTGACCGAGGTATCAAGCTGGCGGAACACCTCGGGCCGGGTCACGCGACCATAAGCTTCGCGCGACAGATCCATATAGCCCCGCGCCGACAGGCCCGAACAGGTGCCGTGTTTCTTCCACTGATGCCATGCAAGGCCCGCACTGCCCTGAATATCCTCCATCGCGCGGGTCATTGCGCGCGACGGCGGGGCCTCGGGCGTGCGGCAATAGGAGGGCCAGCCCTGATGGAACTGAGGCCAGAGCCCGTGCAATATCCAGCCATGGTCATGCCGGGCGTCGCATTGATCTGAACCCCGCGCATCCCCTTCGCGCGCGCACCAGTTCGGAGACCAGCTCAGCGCCAGAACGTAGTAGTCGAACTCACCGGCCTTTTCGGCTTCGGCCAGCGCGGCAACGGCGCTTGTGACCCACAAAACCAGCGCTAAAAACCCTTGGCGCATTCGCCTCTTCCCTTCTTGCGTCGCGGCGACTATATACACCGCAAGTTCCCCGACAACGGAAACCTGCCCCAAAACCCCGGGGCCGCCGAATTCCGGCGACGGGACAGATGTATGTATAGGAGACGGGCTGATGGCAAAACCGCTTATGGCCAAGGCAACAGCCGTATGGCTGGTGGACAACACCACGATCAGCTTTAAGCAGATCGCGGATTTCGTAGGGATGCACGAGCTTGAAGTGCAGGGCATTGCCGATGGCGATGTGGCCGCTGGTGTTAAAGGGTTCGACCCGCTTGCCAACAACCAGTTGACGCAGGAAGAGATCGATGCAGCGCAGAACAACCCGCTGCACAAGCTGAAGCTCAAGTTCAACCCGTCGGCAACGGGCGAGGAAAAGCGCCGTGGTCCGCGCTACACCCCGCTGTCCAAGCGTCAGGACCGTCCGAACTCGATCCTGTGGCTGGTCAAGTTCCACCCCGAGCTTAGCGATGGTCAGATCGCCAAGCTGGTTGGCACCACCAAGCCGACCATCCAGTCAATCCGCGAACGTACGCACTGGAACATCGCCAACATGCAGCCCATCGACCCAGTTGCCTTGGGCCTGTGCAAACAGTCCGAACTGGACGCCGTGGTGCAGAAGGCCGCTGCGAAGAAAGCCGCCGAAGGCGGCGTGATGAGCGATGACGAGCGCCGCAAGCTGGTCTCGACCGAGCAGTCGCTGGAAATGGACGCAGCACCGAAGATCCCGACCGCGATTGAGGGTCTGGAAACCTTCTCGTTGTCGGAAGAGCCGGAAGCCGAAAAGGAAGACAGTGATCCGATCGTGGACGCCGACAGCTTCTTCAACCTGCCCAAAGGTGGCGGGGACGACGAAGATGAAGACGATCTGCGCCCCTGATTTCTGGCCCGCCCCGGTCTAAACTGGCTGGGGCGTTTTCTTGGGACCTCTCATGCTCAGCATTCTATCTGCCATCTTTGGCCCACACCGCGCCGTAACGATCTATGCCTTCCTAAAAACCTGGGGTTTGGGTCTGGCCGCTGCCGTGGTCATGGCTTTCATCGTCGGCGGTCTTTTCCTGTTAGGGGATGACGGCGAGCATGAGCATCATTCTTTCATGACCGTCCCGGTTCTGTCGGCCACAGCGATCAACGGGGATCTCAAGAACGGGGTCATTGCCTCGGTTCGTCTGCCGGATGGAACGGCCACGTCGATCACCTCAACCGAGGCGCCAGTATCCCAATCGGTGGGCACCAGCGCCTGCGTGGAAAAACGCGTCTACGTGGAAAGCGGAGAGGCACGATACCGGTTCAAACTACCTCGGTTCTGCGAGGCCGGTTGATCGCGAACGAACCAGAAGAAAACGCCCGGACAATGCGCCGGGCGTTTTCTTTTTCAGAGCATCTGGAAAAGGATTCCGGCGACAATCGCGCCCCCAACCCCAAGGGTCAAATAGGTTGCAAAGACGCGCGGTTTCACCAGTGACCAAACCGCAGCCATGGCCGGGATTGAGCTGACCGCCCCTGCCACCATGAATGACATGGCCGCCCCCGCCGTCATGCCTTGCTCCATCAGCCCCGCCAAAAGCGGTGGCGCGACGTAGGAGTTCAGATAGGCGGGCATTCCGACCAGCGCGGCAACGACGATGGGCAGAACGCCTTCTCCGCCGACAACGCGTGCGATCAGGTCTGCTGGCACATAGCTGACCAGAAGCGCCTCAAGCACATAGGCCAGAGCAAGCCATTTCAGCAGGAAGATACCGTTATGAACGAACTCAGAGCGGAAACGCTGACATCGTTCGGGTTCCTGCCAGAACTTCCAGACGGGTTTGTCATCCAGCTTGGGGCCGCAGCCACAGCAACCGGCGGGTTTGTATTCGCGCAGGGGCTGAACGAAGGCTCCGTTGCGCATCAGAAGACGCACGGCGAACCCGCCGAACAGACCCAAAGCGACTGCTGCAACGGCCTTGCCGATGGCAAAAGGCCACCCCAATGCGCCTGCGGTGATCAGCAATGTCGGCGGGTCGATCAGTGGTGAGCTGAGCCAGAAGGCCATCACCGCAGAGAGCGGCGCGCCCAATGCCAGAAGCCCGGCGATAAACGGGATGACCTCGCAGGAACAAAACGGAGCAAGCCCTCCGAACAGAGCGGCCAGCAAAATCATCCGGGTTTCCCGCCCCTCAAAAGCGCGCGCCACCATAACCTCGGCCCCGGTGGCCTTGAGATAGGACAGAAGGAGGACTGCGAAAAGGATATACTGGCCCGTATGCGCCAGTGCCTTGGCGGCGAAACTTGCGACCTCAGCCCAGTTGCCCGGATCGAGGACTGCGACAAGCGCCAGTATCGC
The DNA here is from genome assembly GCF_056539825.1 of Ruegeria sp. B10. Taxonomy (NCBI): domain Bacteria; kingdom Pseudomonadati; phylum Pseudomonadota; class Alphaproteobacteria; order Rhodobacterales; family Roseobacteraceae; genus Ruegeria; species Ruegeria sp. B10. The sequence continues at coordinate 276,929 of NZ_JBQFVP010000007.1, read as the reverse complement.
GACGATCAAAGCCCAAGGCGTTTTGATCACATCCAACGCGAGTTTGGCCGAGGCTTTCGGATTTTGTGATAGTTCAGCCATCGTTTGCGGCCTTTCCGACTTCGTCTGCGCAGCATTCGCTGAGAATGAACTGCGCCAGGTTTCGCAATTCGTTGAAACAGGCGCGGTTTATGGTCGAGCGCCCGATCTTTTCCTGCTCGACCACGCCCCCTGCGGCCAGAAACCGAAGGTGATGCGCAAGCGTGGAGGGGGCAATTCCGGTGCGCGTCTGGATCTCACCCACGGTGAGACCGGCCTGCCCGGCCCTCACAAGTGTTTTCAGAACCTTCAACCGGGCCTCGGACCCCATGGCCGAAAATCCTGATGCAGCGGTTTCCCACATCTGAATTCTCCATTAAACTAGATTTCTAGTTTTTTAGGTGATTCGAGTTTTCTCGTCAAGTTGCGGAAAATTTCCTTCAGCGCGTAAGTCCAGATTGCCACCGCCTTAAGTCCAATATATAAGCGCTCATGGCTATCTCGGTTGACACTTTCTTTCTTGAGCTGAACGGACAGGGGACGCTGCAGGCGCAAATCCAGCAGATGATCGCCGAAGGCATTCTGTCGGGTCGGTTCCACATTGGGGAAAAGCTGCCCTCGTCCCGCAAGCTGGCGACCCATCTGGGCGTCAGCCGGATTACGGTGACACTGGCCTATACCGAGCTTCTGGCCAATGACTACCTGACCGCCAAAGGGCGTTCGGGCTACTACGTATCAGAAAACGCGCCGGTCCCACCGAAATACACGCCCGTCCCGCGCAGCGAAGAGACGGTCGACTGGGACAATGCGCTGGCCCGGCGGTTTTCGGGCGGTAATGTTCTGACCAAACCTCAGGACTGGCGCAACTACAAATACCCATTCATCTACGGGCAGGCTGACCGGACTCTGTTTGACCACGCGAACTGGCGACTTTGCGCGGTTCGGGCGCTGGGACACAAGGATTTCGAGTCCCTTACGACTGACTACGCTGATCAGGACGATCCTCTGCTGGTCGAGTTTATTGCCCGCCACACCCTGCCACGCCGAGGCATCACCGCCCGCCCCGAAGAGATCCTGATCACGCTGGGCGCGCAGAACGCGTTGTGGCTGGCCTCGCGCATTCTTTTAAAAAAAGGGCGCACCGCGGCAATCGAAGACCCCTGCTACTACGCGCTGCGTGAGCTGCTAAGCCATTCGGATTGCACCATGGCCCCAATCCGCGTTGATGGCGACGGGCTGCCGCCCGGGGCTTTGCCAGACGACACCGATGTTATCTTTACCACCCCCAGCCACCAAAGCCCCACAACGGCCACCATGCCCGTTAGCCGCAGAACCGCCCTTTTGGAACGCGCGTCCGCGCTGAACGCCATGATCGTTGAGGACGACTACGAGTTCGAGATGGCCTATCTGGGCGCGCCTTCACCCGCGCTCAAGTCGATGGATCGCGACGGGCGGGTGGTCTATGTGGGCAGCTTCTCGAAATCGCTGTTTCCGGGGTTGCGTCTGGGCTACATGGTCGGGTCCGAGACCTTCATCCGCGAGGCACGCGCGCTGCGGTCGCTCGTGTTGCGGCATCCACCGGGGCATGTTCAGCGCACGGCAGCCTATTTCTTGTCCCTCGGGCACTACGACGCTCAGATCCGGCGTATGTCGAACGCCCTGGCCCAACGGCGCGAGGCGTTGGACGAAGCCGTTCAGACCCATGCGCTACAGGTCGCGGGGCGCGGTGTACTCGGCGGGTCCTCCATATGGATGCAGGCCCCCGCTCATGTGGACACCGCGCAGCTGGCGGCCACATTGCAGGCGCAAGGGGTGCATATCGAACCTGGCGCGCCTTTCTTTTCGGGGCCAAGGCCGCCTCGGAATTTCTACCGTCTGGGATATTCCTCGATTGCGCCTGACCGTATCGAGGCCGGGGTGAAACTGATCGCGGATGCGATCCGGGCCAGTTAACCCTCGGCTGGACGTATTCCGCCGCCTCATCTGGCCCTAACGCCATCCGCACCCATACGCCAAAACCATATCAAAGGCCGGGCTGTACCCCCCGGCCAATTCACGCATTCAGTTTTGGAGAGCCACCGATGAAAATGACCACGGAAGAAGCCTTTGTTAAGGTTCTGCAGATGCACGGGATCGAGCATGCCTTTGGCATCATCGGTTCTGCCATGATGCCGATCTCGGATATTTTCGGGAAAGCTGGCATCACCTTCTGGGATTGCGCGCATGAAGGCTCTGGCGGCATGATGGCCGACGGCTACACCCGCGCCACCGGCAAAATGTCGATGATGATTGCGCAGAACGGCCCCGGCATCACCAACTTTGTTACCGCCGTCAAAACCGCCTACTGGAACCACACCCCGCTGCTGCTGGTCACTCCTCAGGCCGCGAACAAGACCATGGGCCAGGGCGGTTTCCAGGAAATGGAACAGATGCGGATGTTCGCAGACTGCGTCTGCTATCAGGAAGAAGTGCGCGACCCGTCGCGTATGGCCGAAGTCCTCAGCCGCGTGATCACCAAAGCCAAGCGCGCCTCAGCCCCGGCACAAATCAACGTGCCCCGTGACTTCTTCACTCAGGTCGTCGATATCGAACTGCCAGCCGTGGTCGAATTCGAACTGCCTTCGGGCGGCGCCTCTGCCGTGACCGAAGCTGCCGCTCTGCTGTCCGATGCCAAGAACCCAGTCATCCTTAACGGTGCTGGCACGGTACTGTCCGCGGGCGGCATCGAAGCGTCGAAAGAACTGGCCGAGCGTCTGGACGCCCCCGTGTGCGTTGGCTACCAGCACAACGACGCTTTCCCCGGCTCGCACCCGCTGTTTGCTGGCCCTCTGGGTTACAACGGCTCGAAAGCTGCGATGGAGCTGATCAAGGAAGCAGACGTGGTTCTCTGCCTTGGTACACGTCTGAACCCGTTCTCGACCCTGCCCGGATACGGTATGGAGTACTGGCCGACTGAAGCGAAAATCATTCAGGTCGACATCAACCCGGACCGCATCGGCCTGACCAAGAAGGTCTCCGTTGGTATCGTTGGCGACGCAGCCACCGTTGCAACAAGCATCCTGGCACAGCTTTCAGGCACTGCGGGCGATGAAGGCCGCGATGCGCGTAAGGCGAAAATCGCTGAAACCAAGTCGCGTTGGGCGCAGGAACTGACCTCAATGGACCACGAGCAGGACGACCCGGGCACGACCTGGAACGAACGCGCTCGTGCGGCCAAGCCGGACTGGATGAGCCCGCGTATGGCTTGGCGTGCGATTCAATCAGCACTGCCGAAAGAGGCGATCATCTCGTCCGACATCGGCAACAACTGCGCCATCGGCAACGCTTACCCCTCATTTGAAGAAGGTCGAAAATATCTTGCCCCTGGCCTGTTCGGCCCCTGTGGATACGGTCTGCCGTCGGTGATCGGCGCCAAGATCGGCTGCCCGGATGTGCCCGTTGTTGGTTTCTCGGGCGACGGTGCCTTTGGCATCGCCGTAACCGAGCTGACGGCAATCGGCCGTGAAGAATGGCCCGCCGTGACCCAGATCGTCTTCCGCAACTACCAGTGGGGAGCGGAAAAGCGGAACTCGACCCTGTGGTTCGACGACAACTTCGTCGGCACTGAGTTGGACACGAAGGTCTCTTACGCCGGTATCGCGGAGGCCTGCGGTCTGAAAGGCGTCGTCGCACGTACGCAGGACGAACTGACAGCTGCGCTGAACCAGGCGATCGAAGATCAGAAGAACGGCATCACCACCTTGATCGAAGCCATGATCAACCAGGAACTGGGTGAGCCGTTCCGCCGCGACGCGATGAAGAAGCCGGTTGCGGTTGCGGGTATCGAAGCAGCAGACATGAAGCCGCAAGTCGAGGCCTGATCGCGGTGAAGCCCCTACATCAAATTCTCGGGGCTGCGACCAGTTCCAAAAAGATCATCGCCCTTGCTGAGGGCGATGATCCACGTGTTGTAGAAGGTGCGCTGAAAGCACGTGCCGAAGATGCAGCCGATATCATCCTTGTCGGCGATCAGACCAAAGTTGCCTCGTTATTGGCTGAAAAAGGCGGAAGTGATGTAGCCGGGATAGACATCCACGATCCGGCTACTTCCCCCCATTTGGATCGCTTTGCCAATGCCTATTTCGAACTGCGCAAACACAAAGGCGTAACGGCTGAGACTGCGAAGTCTCTGGTGCAAAATCGTCTGAACTATGCCGCTATGTTGGTCCATATCGGGCTGGCTGACGGCACGGTCGGCGGTGCTGTGGAAACCACTTCGGACACTGTTCGTGCCGCTTTGCAGATCATCGGCAAAGCACCTGACGCCCATATGGTGTCTAGTTTCTTTCTGATGATCTATGAGCGCGACCACCACACGGTTCAGGGCGCCCATATTTTCGCCGACTGCGGGTTGGTCGTTGATCCGAACGAACGCGAGTTGGCTGAGATCGCTCAGGCCTCGGCCGCATCCTATCGCACACTCACAGGAAAAGAACCTCGTGTTGCGATGCTATCTTTCTCGACGAGCGGCAGTGCCAGCCATCCGAAAGTGTCCAAGGTGGTTGAGGCCACACAAATTGCCAAAGCCGCCAATCCAAACCTGATCATCGACGGAGAGTTGCAGTTCGACGCTGCCTATGTGCCAGAGGTCGCCAGTAAAAAGGCCAAGAACTCACCTCTGGAAGGGAAAGCAAACGTGTTTGTCTTTCCCAACCTCGATGCGGGCAACCTGGGGTACAAGATCGCCCAGCGCATTGGCGGGGCCGAGGCCATTGGGCCCGTTCTTCAAGGCTTGGCGAAACCCGCAAACGACCTGTCGCGCGGTTGTTCTTCAGACGATGTGTTGCACATGATCGCCGTGACCGCAGTGCAGGCACAACAAGTGGGTTCATCGCAAGAGCCAGTTCATCCAGCTACTGCATAACCTCTGCGGCTTTGCCGCTTAACTGTAAACGTGTTCAAGAAAGATCAACGAACCGATGCTGGGTAAGACTGAACTCAAAAGCTCCTTCGGCACGGATGTCGCCCAGACGGCTCGAACCATGTTCCCAGGGGTTATGGTGGCGATCACCGTTGCTGTAACGGCAAAATTCCTGTCGGAACACTACGCGACCCCGGCCATGCTGATGGCCTTACTGCTTGGCATCGCGCTCAGCTTTCTGGGCGAAGAGGGCAAGACCGTCCCCGGCATTGGTTTTGCAGCCAGATCCCTTCTGCGCCTCGGCGTGGCACTTTTGGGTGTGCGGATTTCCATGACGCTCATGATGGGATTGGGTTGGGACCTGATCGCCCTTGTGGTTGGCGGCGTATTAGCCACCATTGCGTTCGGTCTTTTGATCGCACGGTTCTTTGGTCACAAATGGCGCTTTGCGTTCCTAACGGCGGGCTCTGTCGCCATCTGCGGCGCGTCTGCGGCAATGGCGATCAGTGCCATCCTGCCCAAGGACGAAAGATCCGAAGAGCGCCTGATCTTTACCGTTCTGGGCGTCACGGTCCTGTCGACCATCGCCATGATCGCCTATCCGATTCTGGTGCGGACGCTGGGCATGGATGACGTGGCAGGCGGTGTGTTTCTGGGTGGCACGATCCACGACGTGGCCCAGGTTGTCGGTGCAGGGTTTTCAATCTCGGAACAGACCGGCGACACCGCCACACTGGTCAAACTGTTCCGTGTGGCGATGCTGGCCCCGGTGGTTCTGGTCGCCTCGCTGATCATCCGCAGCGTCACCGACATGGACGAGGCGGGCAAGCGCCCTCCGATCTTGCCCGGCTTTGTGATCGGGTTTCTGGTGCTGGCTGCGGCCAGCTCGTTCGGCCTTATCCCGGCCTTCCTGTCCGAGTTGCTCAGCCAGGCATCCCGCTGGTTGCTTCTGATCGCGATCGCTGCGGTTGGAATGAAGACGAACCTGAAACAAATCCTCTCGGTCGGAGGCGCAGCCATCGCCCTGATCGTCGTGGAAACTCTTTTTATTGCAGGAATTATCCTCGCCGGACTAACATTCCTAACCTGACCCGCCGCCCCGACATAAGGACGCCAGATGACAATCCAGCAACCGAAGATCGACACCAGCCCGAAAGTCTCGGACGAGATCCGGCGCACCACCTGTTATATGTGCGCCTGTCGCTGCGGCATCAACGTCCACATGAAGGACGGCAAGGTTGCCTATATCGAGGGCAACCGCGACCACCCGGTCAACAAAGGCGTGCTTTGCGCCAAGGGCAGCGCCGGGATCATGCAGGTCAACGCGCCCTCACGTCTACGCAAGCCTCTGCGGCGGGTCGGCCCGCGTGGCTCGGGTGAGTTCCGCGAGATCGAGTGGGACGAGGCGATCAGCACTGCCGTCGGCTGGCTGAACGAATTGCACGAGACCGCCCCGCACAAGCTGGCCTTCTTTACTGGGCGCGACCAGAGCCAGAGCTTCACCAGCTTCTGGGCACAGAATTTTGGTACACCCAACTATGCGGCCCATGGCGGGTTCTGCTCGGTCAACATGGCAGCGGGCGGCATCTACACGATGGGCGGGGCGTTTTGGGAGTTCGGCCAGCCCGATTGGGACCATACAAAGCTGTTCATGCTTTTCGGTGTGGCCGAGGATCATGACAGCAACCCGATCAAGATGGGCATCGGCAAGATCAAGGCGCGAGGCGCGCGGGTGATCGGGGTGAACCCGATCCGCTCGGGCTATAATGCGGTGGCTGACGATTGGGTCGGGATCACGCCGGGCACCGATGGGCTTTTCATCCTGTCGCTGATCCATGTGCTGATGAAGGCTGGCAAGATCGACCTCGACTACCTTGCCCGCTACACCAACGCGCCGGTTCTGGTGAATGCTTCTGACGGCCCGGCGAAGGGCCTGTTCCTGCGCGATGCCGATGGAAAGCCTTTGGTGATCGACCGTGTAACCGGTGAGCCGACCGCCTTTGACAAACCCGGCGTGCGCCCGGATCTGTCCGCCACCTACGACAAGGATGGCGTAACTCACCGCCCGGTCTTCCATCAGATGGCCGAGAAATACCTCTCGGACGATCACGCCCCCGAAAAAGTGGCCGAGCGCTGTGGCATTCCGGCCCAGAAAATCCGCGCTATCGCCGCAGAAATCGCCCGCGTCGCCTTTGATGAGGCCATCGAGCTTGACCAGGAATGGACCGACTTCCGGGGCGAAAAGCACTCCAAGATGACAGGCCGCCCAGTCAGCTTCCACGCGATGCGGGGGATCTCGGCCCATGCCAACGGCTTCCAGACCTGTCGCGCGCTGCATGTACTGCAGATCCTGCTGGGTACGGTCGAGGTCCCCGGCGGCTTCCGCTTCAAACCGCCCTACCCCAAACCCGTCGAGGCCCACCCCACCCCGCACGGAGACCGCCGCCCAGGCCGCCCACTGGAAGGCCCTCACCTTGGCTTTCCGCGCGGCCCCGAGGATCTGCTGCTAGACGAAGACGGCACCGCTCAGCGTATCGACAAAGCCTTTACGTGGGAAAACCCGATGTCAGCCCACGGGCTGATGCACATGGTGATTTCGAACGCCGCCGCAGGCGATCCATACAAGATCGACACGTTGTTCATGTATATGGCGAATATGTCGTGGAACTCCTCCATGAACACCAAAGGTGTGATGGAGATGCTGTCGGCCAAGACCGAGGACGGCAAATACGTCATCCCGCATATCATCTACTCGGATGCCTATTCATCGGAAATGGTCGCTTATGCCGACCTGATCCTACCAGATACCACCTATCTGGAACGGCACGACTGTATCTCGCTGCTGGATCGCCCGATCTGCGAGGCCGACGCCGCTGCTGATGCGATTCGCTGGCCAGTGGTCGAACCCGACCGTGACGTGCGCGGGTTCCAATCGGTGCTGATTCAACTCGCCAACCGCATGAGCCTGCCGGGCTTCACCAACGAAGACGGCACACCCAAGTGGAAGGACTATGCCGACTATATCGTCAATCACCAGCGCAAGCCGGGCATCGGCCCTCTGGCCGGGTTCCGTGGCGAAGATGGCACCAAAGAAGGTCGCGGAGAGATCAACCCGGACCAACTGAACCGCTATATCGACAACGGAGGCTTCTACGTCGCGCATATCCCCGCAGGTGCGGATTACTACAAACCGTGGAATACCGCCTATCAGGACTGGGCCGTTGGAATGGGCCTCTACGACAGCCCGCAGCCCTACCTGTTCCAGCTGTACTCCGAGCCGATGCGCAAATTCCAATTGGCCGCCGAAGGACACGGACCGAGCCAGCCCCCCGACCACCTGCGACAACGCATCAAAGACGCCATGGACCCTCTACCCATTTGGTACGAGACCGACCAGCAGGGCAACGAGGGCTTCACCGTCAACGCCCTGACTCAGCGCCCCATGGCGATGTATCACAGCTGGGGCACCCAAAACGCCTGGCTAAGGCAACTTCACGGGCGCAACCCGCTTTACGTCCCCACCAAGTTGATGCGCGAACACGGGCTGCAAGACGGCGACTGGGCCAAAGTCACCTCTCCTCACGGCGAGATCACCGTGCCCGTGATGGAAATGGCCGCGCTGAATGAAAACACCGTCTGGACCTGGAACGCTATCGGCAAGCGCAAAGGCGCATGGGCGCTGCAAGAGGACGCACCCGAGGCCACCCAGGGTTTCCTGCTCAACCATCTGATCCACGAATTGCTACCACCTAAGGGCGACGGTATGCGATGGGCCAACTCGGACCCGATCACCGGCCAGGCCGCGTGGTTCGACCTGAAAGTCAGGATCGAAAAAGCCGCCCCTCCGGCGGATACCGAAAGCCAACCCGAATTTGCCCCGATCAATTCCCCCGTCGGCACTGGCCCGAAGGATATCGCATGGAAGGTAGGCAAATGATCCAATCTTCATCTGGCCAAAAATATCTCGGGGGTGAATTGAGCCAAAGGCTCAAGAGGGGGCTGGCCCCCTGCCCCGCCCACCAAAGCCGAGGTTCCCTGATATGACCCAGCTCCCCGAATCCTCTGATCGCAAAATGGGCCTCGTCATCGACCTCGACACCTGTGTCGGGTGCCACGCCTGCGTGATTTCCTGCAAGGGCTGGAACACCGAAAACTACGGTGCACCCTTGTCTGATCAGGATGCCTATGGCGGCAACCCCTCGGGCACATTTCTGAACCGTGTCCACTCCTACGAGGTCACTCCGGCCGAGGGCCCTGCCCAACTGATCCACTTCCCCAAATCCTGCCTGCATTGCGAAGACGCACCCTGCGTCACGGTCTGCCCAACCGGGGCCAGCTATAAGCGGGTCGAGGATGGGATCGTGTTGGTCAACGAAAGCGACTGCATCGGCTGCGGCCTCTGCGCCTGGTCCTGCCCCTATGGCGCGCGGGAAATGGACATGGCCGAGGGCGTGATGAAGAAATGCACCCTCTGCGTCGATCGCATCTACAACGAAAACCTGCCCGAAGTGGATCGGGTGCCGTCCTGCGTCCGCACCTGCCCAGCCGGAGCGCGTCATTTCGGGGACCTCGGCGATCCTAACAGCGACGTCAGCAAGCTGGTCGCTGAACGAGACGGTATGGACCTGATGCCAGAAATGGGCACCAAACCTGTCAACAAATACCTGCCGCCCCGCCCCAAGGATCAGATCGAGGACCAGATCGACATTCTGGCCCCACTGCTGGCCCCAGTCGCGGAAGAGCCCAAAGGGTTCCTCGGCTGGCTCGACAAAACTCTGGAGAAGCTCTGATGCATCCGGCCCCATCCGTTATCATCTTCACCACCTTGTCCGGCCTCGGCTTTGGGTTACTATTTTTCCTGGGCCTCGGGATGCCAAACGTTACAGGCTGGGTCGCCTTTGTCTTCTTCCTGATTGCCTACGGGCTGGCCCTCGGCGGATTGCTGGCGTCAACCTTTCACCTCGGTCACCCAGAGCGTGCTTGGAAGGCGTTCACGCAATGGCGCTCTAGCTGGCTCAGCCGCGAGGGTTGGTGCGCCGTGATCGCACTGGTCCTGATGGGCCTGTTCGCAATCGGTTCAGTTTTCATGGGCGAACGCTGGAGTCTTTTGGGCTGGCTCGGCGCGTTGTTCTCGCTGGCCACGGTGTTCACCACATCAATGATCTACACCCAGCTCAAGACAATCCCCCGTTGGAACATGAAGCTGACACCAGCCATGTTTCTCAGCTTCAGCTTGGCCGGAGGGGCCTTGATGGCCGGACAAACCTCGGTCGCTCTGCCTTTGCTGTTGATCGCCGCTCTGGTGCAGATTCTGTATTGGCGTCAGGGGGACAAGGCGCTTGCCAGCTCGGGGACTGACCTTGGGACAGCAACAGGATTGGGCGAACGCGGGTCGGTGCGGGCGTTTGAGCCTCCGCATACCGGGACCAACTACTTGCTACGAGAGTTTGTCCACGTGGTTGGCCGCAAACATGCCGAGAAGCTGCGGATCATCTCGTTCCTGTTGGCCTTTGCGCTGCCCGTCGTGTTCATCGCGATCCCGTTAGAAGGGCTCGCGCTAAAACACCTGCTTGCGCTGCTGGCAGTGGTTTCTCACCTGGCTGGCGTCGCCGCGTCACGCTGGCTGTTCTTCGCGCAGGCGGAGCATGTGGTTGGGCTCTACTACGGCAAGCGGTGAGAACCTTTGCAACAAACAAAAAAGGGCGGCGCTCGATATTCGAGGCCGCCCTTTTCATAAGAACGTCTAACTTAGATCAGACCTGCATGCGCCATCGCGGCTTCGATGGCAGACTTGGTGCTGTCTTCCAGTTCAGTCAGAGGTGAGCGAACTTCAGTGCTGCACAGGCCCAGTTTGCTCAGCGCGTATTTCGCGCCGACTAGGCCGGGCTCGATGAAGATTGCTTCGTGCAAAGGCATCAAGCGGTCCTGATAGTCCAGAGCCTTGGCATAGTCGCCCGCCAGCGTGGCCTGTTGGAACTCAGCACAAAGTTTCGGAGCAACGTTGGCCGTGACCGAAATACAGCCCACGCCGCCATGCGCGTTGAAGCCCAGCGCGGTGGCGTCTTCGCCCGACAGCTGACAGAAATCCGCGCCGCAAGAGGCACGCTGCTGGCTGACACGGGCCAGATCGCCGGTTGCATCTTTGACACCGACAATTCGTGGCAGCTTGGCCAGTTCGCCCATGGTCGCGGGGGTCATGTCGATGACCGAACGGCCTGGGATGTTGTAGATGATGATCGGAATCTCGGCGCAATCGTGCAGGGCGCGAAAATGGGCAAGCAGGCCTTTTTGGGTCGGTTTATTGTAGTAAGGCGTGACCACCAGCGCCGCATCGGCCCCTACATTTTTGGCAAACTGGACGAATCGAACTGCCTCGACGGTGTTGTTCGAACCTGCGCCCGCAATCACCGGCACCCGACCTGCGGCAGCTTTGACCACTTCGGCCACGACGGTTTCGTGCTCTTCATGGCTCAGCGTCGGGCTTTCGCCGGTGGTGCCAACGGGGACCAGGCCGGTTGAGCCTTCCTTTATCTGCCACTCTACCAAGTGTTTGAGCGTATCCAGGTCCAACTCGCCGTTGCTGAACGGGGTGACGAGGGCTGGCATTGAGCCTTTGAACATGGGTCGCGCTCCTTGAAGTGCGGTTGCAGTATTTGCACCATCCTCGCTCACGTTTTTGGCTTTGTGAGTTGATACTGGCGGCGCAAGGTTTATCCTGAATGGCTCTATCCTCGGTTGGTTGGGAAATGCAAGGGATGACACGCGTTCTGGCCTTTTTGGCAACAGTGATTCTGTGTTTTGGGATGCAGGCAAGCGCCGCGCGGGCCGATGCTGCCGGCAATCTGCGCGCCGGGCTGGCCGAAATGCGCAAAGGTGACTGGAACGAAGCGCTAGCGGTTTCTGGCGCACGCGGCTCGGTTACGCGTGACATCATCGTGTGGCATTGGCTCCGCGAGGGCTTTGGCAGCTCGGGCGATGTGCTGGTGTTTCTGGAACGTCGCCCCGACTGGCCCGGACTGGCCTGGTTGCGCCGCAAGAGCGAGCCGTCCTTTACCGGGGCTGATCCAGATCGAGCGGTGAACTTCTACGCCGATCAGCCGCCGCAAACGGCCGAAGGCGCGCTGAACTACGCCGTTGCCCTGAAAGCCAAAGGTCGGATTGGGGACGCTGAGGCCGATATCGTAACAGCCTGGCGCACCATGCCCATGGGGTCGGGCTTGCAAAAGGATTATCTTGAGAATTTCGGCAAATTGCTAAAACCGCACCACACGGCGCGACTGGATCGGATGTTGTGGGACAATCATTTGGTCAGCGCCGGGCGTATGCTGCCTCTCGTCAACGCCGATCAGCGCAAGCTGGCGGAAGCCCGCATTGCCCTACAAAAACGCGAACCGGGCGTGGACGGTAAGATTTCTGCCGTACCCAAGGCTCTGGCAGGGTCTCCGGGACTGGCTTTTGATCGCTTTGTCTGGCGCGACAAGAAAGAACTGGACGACAGCGCTATTGACTTGATGCTAGCGCGATCGACCGGCCCGGACGCCTTGGGTGAGCCGGACAAATGGGCCGAAGGGCGACGCCGACTGGCCCGGCTTGAGATGCGGCAGGGCAGTGCGGCCCGTGCCTATGAGGTTGCCGCCAACCACCATATGACGCCCGAAATGGGTTACGGATACGCCGATCTGGAATGGCTGGCCGGGTTTCTGGCTTTGCGAAAGTTGAACGACCCCGCGACGGCGGTTCGGCATTTCCAGAACTTCGAAGGCGCGGTGAAGTCTCCGATCTCAAGAGGTCGTGCTGGTTATTGGCTGGGTCGCGCCTACGCGGCACAAGGGGATGCCGAGAAAGCTTATGACGCTTATTCGATGGGTGCAGATTATCAGACGTCTTTCTACGGCATTCTGGCAGCCGAGCAGATCGGGCGACCGTTTGACAGCACCCTCGCCAACCCACCCCGCGCCGCGCATTGGCGGCAAGCCGAATTTGCGAACTCCAGCGTTTTGGAGGCAGGTCTGCTGCTGTTGAAAGCTGGGGAGGACAACGTTTCCGAACGGTTTCTGACTCATCTGGTCGAAAGCCTCGATACAGCGCAAGCCAATCAGCTGGGCGATCTGGTCATCGAGTTGAAGGAACCGCATCTGGCCGTGATGATCGCCAAACGCGCCGCGACCACGGGAACGGTTCTGCCCGCAGCCTATTACCCCGTGCATCCGGTCGCAGATATCGGCCTGCCAATGGCCAAAGAGATGACATTGGCCATCGCCCGGCGTGAAAGCGAATTTGATCCGGTGGTGATCAGCGGCGCAGGCGCGCGCGGCTTGATGCAGGTGATGCCAGCGACCGCGAAATTGGTCGCGCAGGAGCTGGGCATCCTCAGCGGACATCAGACCGGACGGCTGACTACGGACTGGGAGTATAATGCCAAGCTGGGCGCCAACTACCTGTCCAGCCTCGCGGCGGATTTCAACGGCAACGTGGTCATGATGGCCGCCGGGTATAATGCTGGTCCACGGCGACCGATCTCATGGATGGAGCGCTATGGCGACCCCCGCGTCGGCGAGGTGGATGTGGTCGACTGGATCGAGACCATCCCCTTCAGCGAAACGCGCAACTATGTGATGCGCGTGACCGAAAGCCTGCCGGTCTACCGCGCGCGTCTGGGGAAACCAGCCCTGCCCGTGCCCTTCTCGCAGGAGCTGACCGGATCAACCCTTGCGGCGTTCGCGCCATAGGGTGAACAGCCCCGCCGCAACAACCAGCCCTGCGCCGATGACGACCTCGGGGCGAAGGACCTCGTTGAAGATTGCGATGCCAAGGATCGCGACCCATACCAGATGGAGGTAGGCAAAGGGCTGCACCGCACTGGCCTCGGCCGCCTCATAGCATTTGATCAGCAACCAATGGCCAAAGGCCCCGCTGACACAGAGCGTTGCCATCCAGGCCCAGTCCGCCTTTGCCATCGGCTCCCAGAACCACATGCCGACTAGCGTCATGGCAACGGCTCCGCTGACACCGGTCCAGAAAAAGCTGGTGGCGGCGCTGTCTCGGCGCGCGGCATAGCGGGTGAGCAGTGAATAGACCGCAAACAGAAAGGCCGAGATCAACGGAATGATCGCCCAGGGGTTAAACACACCGACCCCCGGTTGAAGGATGATCAGCACGCCGACGCAGCCGACCCCGATCGCCGTCCAACGCCGCCAACCCACGCTTTCACCCAGAACCGGGCCGCTGAGGGCCGCGACCAGAAGGGGGTAGCAGATGAAGACCGCCATGCTGTTGATCAGACCCAGTTTGGTGAAGCCGAAAACGGCGACGCAGATCTCGGTCACCAGCAAAACGCCGCGAAAGATCTGCAGTTTTGGCTGGTCGGTGCGCGCCGCCGCCATCAACCCACCCGGAGCACGGGCCGCCAGCGCAATGACAAAAGCGGCGAAGAACCAATAGCGGACCATCACCACCATATAGGTGTTATACGTCCCCGCCAGATGGCGCGAGATCCCGTCCTGCAAGGCAAAAACCACTGTCGAGGCGACCATCAGCGCGATCCCGGCCGAGATATTGTTCTGCTGCGTCACGCCTTTACCGCCCGTGTCATATGCCGTTTGCGACCGTATCCGGGCGCGCGGGTGACTGCGAAACCGGCCTCCTCCAACCCGCGGCGGACAAAGCCCGCTGCGGTGTAAGTGGCCGCGGTGCCGCCTGGTGCCGTGTGATCGGATACCTGCTGCATCAGATCCGCGCCCCAGAGTTCGGGATTTTTGGCGGGCGAGAAGCCGTCTAGAAACCACGCATCGGCCTTGCCTGTCCAGCCGGGCAGTGTCTGACGCGCGTCGCCTTCGATCACCTCAAGGTGCAGCGTGCCGAACTGACAGGACCTGCCGCGCCATTGCGACAGGAAGCGGTCGGCCCAGGGTTGCACCTCCGGGAAAGCGGCCAGGGCGCGCGCCATATCCTCGGGGGCCATGGGGAAGGCCTCGAAACTTGTGAAGCGCAGAGGGGTGGTCTGGCCTGCGGCTTCCCATGCGGACCAGACAGTCAGCAAGTTCAGGCCGGTGCCGAAGCCCAGTTCGGCAATATGAAACCCCGGCGCAAAGCGTGCGGGCAGGTCGTTACCCGATAGAAAGACATGCCGCGTCTCCTCCAACCCGTTCTGCAACGAGAAATAGGGATCATCGAACTGGTCCGAGACCGGAATCCGGTCCTTTCTCCATGTCAATTCGGCGTGCTGGTCTGCCATCGGGGAATCCTGTAGCTAAGCGGCGCGACACTGAACAAGGAAGAGGGGTTTGGCAATGGTCGATGTGACGGTACGTGGCGCTGGCATTTTTGGCCTGTCCATCGCCTGGACCTGCGCCCGGCGCGGCGCAAAGGTGCAGGTTGTTGACCCCTTTGGGCCCGGCGCGGGCTCCAGCGGAGGGTTGGTCGGCGCCCTGGCCCCGCATGTGCCCGAGAACTGGAATGCTAAGAAAGCCTTTCAGTTCGACAGCCTGATCATGGCCGAACCCTTTTGGGCGCAGGTCGAAGCAACCGGAGGGGTCTCAGCAGGCTATGGGCGTCTGGGACGTCTGCAACCCATCATGGATGAGCGCAGCTTGCAGTTGGCGCACCAACGGCACGCCACCGCGCAAGAGCTGTGGCAGGGCCTGGCCGAGTGGCAGGTACTGTCCACGTCAGAGGCAGGCCAATGGTGCCCGCCCAGCCCGACCGGCTATGTCATCCATGACACCCTGACCGCGCGGATGCACCCAAGACGGGCCTGTGCCGCGTTGGTTGCGGCGCTCTCGGTCATGGGGGTTGAGGTGGTCGCTGAGGCCCCGGACAAGGGCCATGTGCTGCATGCGACAGGTGTCGCCGGATTGCATGAGCTCAGCCAAAGCTTCGGGAAAACCGTCGGCAATGGCGTCAAGGGACAGGCGGCATTGCTGCGCTTTGATGCGGGCGCGGTGCCGCAGCTTTTTGCAGATGCGATCCATATCGTGCCGCATGCAGACGGCACGCTTGCGATCGGCTCGACCTCGGAGCGGGATTATGATGATCCAACCAGCACCGACGACGCGCTTGAGGATGTGATCGACCGCGCCACCCGCGCCGTTCCCGTGCTTCACGGAGCCGAGGTGATCGAGCGATGGGCCGGTGTCCGCCCTCGCAGCAAAAGCCGCGCTCCGATGCTGGGTACACACCCGCTGCACGACGGTCAGTTTATTGCCAATGGTGGTTTCAAGATCGGCTTTGGCATGGCTCCGAAAGTGGCCGAGGTGATGGCGGACCTGATGCTGGACGGTCGAGATGAAATCCCTGCGGACTTCCGCCCCGAAGCGTCACTTTGACCGCGCTTCTGCCTGCATGCACTGTCGCCCATCGGGGCCTCGAACCCACAGGTCCGGCCCGTTGCGGCAGAGTGTGGCCGTCTCAAAGTGCAAAAGCGGCGCGGTTGCCCGGAACGAAAAGCGCGTCAGCGGGCCGATCACCTCCTCCGCAAACAACATAAGCAACTGCGCCAATAGCGGCCCGTGTACGACCAGCCCGCCATACCCTTCGACATCGCGCGCATAGTCAAGATCGTAGTGGATACGGTGGCCGTTGAAGGTAAGCGCGGAATACCGGAACAAAAGGGTGCTGTCGAAGCTCACCTCGCGGTGGTCTGTTTCGTCACCACGCGCCACGGGCGGCGTTGGCTTTACCTCATCCAGACCGGGATCTTCTCGATAGACCAGATCCTGCCATTCGGTGACACAGAGCGCCCCATCCTGCCAGATCTCATGCTTGAGCGTGACAAACCCCAACGGCCCAGTGCGCCCGGTTTTGCGGCTCTGTTTCTCCAAAACGGAATGCCGCTCGGCCTCCACACCTGCCCGCAGTGGGGTATGGAAGTGCACCCCCCCCCCGGCCCACATCCGACGCGGCAGGCCCATGTCCGGGATCAGATCAATCCCAACCCGAGGGTGCCCGTCGCGCCCCAGATCAGATGGCCTGCGCGGGGACCAGAAATAAAGCTGATGAAAGAACGGTGGCAACGCAGAACCGCCAGAGATCGTAGGCTCCAACCCCAGCGCAACTTGCAAGGCCGCCGCCCGGGCCGGGTCCATCACATCGCTTTGCCGATCCTGATGCATACCGTATCCGCCTAAAGACGCTCGACCTCGGCCCGCAGCTTTTGCATCAACGCATGGATGGTCTTTTCATAGCGCTCGCTAGTCAGCCGTCCCCCGTCGTCAAACGCGTTGGAGCTGTTGGCCAGATGGACCTCGGGGCCTTGCAGAATGCGCGGTTGGAACGGCACCAAATAGGCGCGAAGGACCATCTGGGCGCGCTCCCCTCCGGCCCGACCCGCAGCGGCGGACATCACCGCAACCGGCTTGTCGGCCCAAGGTTTGCCCGACGTGCGGCTGACCCAGTCCAGAGCATTCTTCAGCACGCCCGACGGCCCCTTGTTGTATTCCGGTGTGGAGATAATCACCGCATCCGCTTGCCCGATCTGGTCAGCCAGCGTTTGCACGGCGGCTGGGATGCCCTCACCCTCTTCCAGATCCCCATCATAGAGGGGCAGGTTCAAATCCGCTTCGACAAAGCTGGCAGGATCAAAAAGGCGTGCCGCCTCGCGCAGAAGCTTACGGTTTGTTGCTGACTGACGCAGGGAACCGGACAGGCCAAGAAGGGTCGGTTGGGACATTGCGGGAAACTCCGTTTCAGTGTTTCCCAATAGGTAGACCGAGACGCGCCTGATCCAAACCCCATTTCTTGCACAGATCGTGCGCGCAAAAGGGCAGCCCCAAGACCGCCCGCAATGCACATAGAATTACGAGTTTGCGCTGGGTACGATCACGATCTCGACCCGGCGGTTCTGCGATTTGCCTTCCGGCGTCAGGTTCGAGGCAACCGGGTTATCTTCACCGCGCCCGATGGTGACGATCCGGCTGTAGTTCACACCGTTCGCCTGAAGGACGTCTGCAACCGCATCGGCGCGACGCTCGGACAGGCCTTGGTTATAGGAGGCCTCGCCATCACTGTCGGTGTGACCGATGATTTGCACGTTGGAGTTCGGATAATTCACGAGGTTCTGACCAACCCGCACCAGGTCGGCCCGCAAGGCCGGGCGGACCGTCGCACTGTCAGTGTCGAAGGTGATGTCATTGGGAACGGTCACAATCAGCCGGTCGCCCGCGTTGACAATGGTGATCCCGTCATTGGCCAGCTGCTGACGCAACTCTGCCGCCTGTTTATCAAGTTGGTTGCCGATCAGGCCTCCACCAGCCGCACCGATCGCACCGCCTGCTACCGCGCCCAAAAGAGGGTTCGAGTTGTTCGCGATTGCGCCGACACCAGCACCAACCAAACCCCCCAAAACCGCGCCCTGCTTGGCATTCTGATTCGGATCGGAGGGCAGGTTCAACGTGCCCGGATCGGTACAGGCCGTCAGAGTCATGGCCGAGCATAGCCCGGTTGCCAGAAAAAACTTGGAAATCGTCATGGTATCACCTTCTGCTCGGGCACCCGTTGATCGGGTTTGCCTTGTTGCAGATCAGTATATCACGGCAGCGTTGCGCGGGCTCAAGCAACAAAGCGGTGAAGTCGGCGAATCCCCGCCCATACTTGTTCAGACGGTCTGCGCGGCCGGATCTTTGCCCTCCTGCTCGTTCCACAAATCCCGGAGCGAACTGCCTTGGCCACGGAAACTTTGGCCCGTGTCTTCACAGGCCCAGATACGGTCGGTCCGGAAATGCCGGAACCCGCCCCGCAGCTCGCACCATCCGGCGAGCATCGT
Organism: Ruegeria sp. B10; assembly: GCF_056539825.1. Taxonomy (NCBI): domain Bacteria; kingdom Pseudomonadati; phylum Pseudomonadota; class Alphaproteobacteria; order Rhodobacterales; family Roseobacteraceae; genus Ruegeria; species Ruegeria sp. B10. Next base: position 258,252 of record NZ_JBQFVP010000007.1, on the reverse strand, counting down.
GCATTCGATGTGGTAGATCAGAGCCACAGGCCGAATGACTCGTTCCGAGCGTTCGCCCGCGCCGTTGACATAGGTGATGCGCAGTTTCTGCTCGGCCCGTATGGCTTCGCGGTAGCTGGCCACCGGGATGCATCCTTTCGCGGGATCATCAACCGGCGCACCCCAGGTCGAGACCTGCAGCCAATCGGCAGGACAATGGAGCGCGTCGATCTTGTCACAGATGCGCCGCGCTGCCCGTTGCAGATGGCTGTCCCCGGTGCGCGCCAGCATCGACAACCCGACCCACAGTGCCTCAACCTCTTCCGCGTCGAAATTCAACGGAGGCAGATCATAGCCGCGCCGCATCAGATAGCCCACGCCTGCCTCACCCTCAATCGGTGTGCGCTGCGCCTGTAACTCGGCGATATCACGGTAGACTGTGCGCGTGGAAACCTCGAGCTTTTCGGCCAGTTGATCGGCTGTCACGGGCGCATCTGCGGCCCTGAGCATCTGGATGATTTCGAACAACCGGGTCGAGCGGCTCATGTCGGGGTCTCCTGTCAAACTGCTGACAGCCTAGCACATCCCCCTGACAAGGGGGTGTCAGGAGTGGTGCGCGAGATTGGGTCAGATTTCAAAAACTCGGAGGCCCAATATGCCCAGCCTAGACAACCATGTTCTGTTGCACCTGAAACTTGAATGCTGGTCGCAGGATCACACGCTTCGCGCCTATGAGATCGAGCGTGAACTAGCCGCAGATCGACACCGCGCACAACCCGCGCGCCGCAAAAGATCGCGTAGGTTTTCTCTCGGGAACCTGAAACTGTTGTGGACCAACGTGGCCTGAACCTAGAAATCCGCCTTGGCACGAAATTTCATCGCCACGCCGCCCTCGGGGCTTTTCAGGCGCAACTCCTCGGAATGCAGCATGAGGCGCGGGAAATCGCGCGCTGCGCCATCGGCGTAAAACGGGTCACCCAGAATCGGGTGGCCCAAGGCCAGCATGTGAACACGCAACTGATGCGAACGACCGGTTTTCGGAAACAGCCGCACGCGCGTCGTATCACCTTCGTATTTGACGACACGCCAATCCGTGACGGCCTGTTTGCCCGTGTCATGGCACACCATCTGACGCGGTCGATTGGGCCAGTCTACGATCAGCGGCAGATCAACCGTCCCCGTTTTGCCCTCAACCCGCCCCCAAACGCGAGCAATGTAGGTTTTGCGGGTTTGTCGCTGCTCGAACTGCATGCTCAGATTGCGTTGCGCGTGGGGCGTCTGCGCAAAGACCATCACGCCCGAGGTATCCCGGTCCAACCGATGCACCAACAGGGCCTGCGGAAACACCGCCTGCACGCGGGTCATTAGGCAATCCGCCAAATGCGCACCACGCCCCGGCACCGACAACAAGCCCGAGGGCTTGTTCACCACAATCAGTTGCGCATCTTCATGCAGCACATCCAGCGGTGTCTGGGGGGGATCGTAGATCTCGCTCATGCCCGCGTGCCTATCCCACAGCGCCACTTCCCGCAACGTCGTCCTTGCGTGCGGCGCGCGTATCGTGAACCGTTGAGGCAAAAAGGGGAGAGGACATGCATCCAACAATCGAACGCATGCAAGAGGTTGTCGCCAAAGGGGACGAAGCCCTCATTCATGAGCTTTTGGCCGAGGACGTCCGTTTCATGCCGCCCACCTACTACAGCACATGGATCGGTCGAGCGCCGGTTGCGGCCGTTTTGGGCCATGTGGGTAAGGTATTTTCCGACTTCCGCTATCGACGGATCATGGGCAGCGGCAATGACTGGGCGCTGGAGTTTCAATGCAAGGTCGGAGATCTGGATGCGGTCGGCGCGGACCTGATCACGCTAAACGAAGAGGGTTTAATCCAGCAGTTCGAGGTTGTGATGCGCCCTCACAAGACCATTGGTGCCCTGCGTGAAGCGATGATGGCCCGTGTGATGACCGACCCGCGGTTTCTGGAATTCAAATCCGCCCTAAGCTGATCATGTCAAATCCGCTTGCCGCCGATCAGATTCTGCGTGTGCCCCTTCTGCCGGTTCTGGCGGCGCAGGGATTGGCTGTGCGCCGCAAGGCCCAGCTGCTGCCGGAACCAATCGGTCCACGCGAAGGGCGAACGGGCCGTGGGCCTCGCCTGCGCCTGTTGATTGCGGGCGACAGTTCTGCCGCCGGCGTAGGCGCGGGCACGCAAGAACAGGCGCTGTCAGGCCATTTGGTCAAACACTTGGCGCGGCATCACTCGGTCGAATGGCGGTTGGAGGCAACAACCGGACACACGACACGAGACACGCTTGAGAGGTTGCAAGCGATTGATGGCACATTCGATGCGGTTGTGACAGCGCTCGGCGTAAACGACGTGACCCGAGGCGTGACCTACAAACGCTTCGTCGAACGGCAAAACCAGTTGGCCAGGATATTGACCCAACACCTCGGCGCGCGACGCGTTGTGGCGACAGCAGTGCCGCAGATGAACCGCTTTCCGTCCCTGCCCCATCCCTTGGCTTGGGTTTTGGGTCGACAATCCGCGCGCTTGGATCGGGGTCTGCAACAGGTCGTTGCCGCCCATCCGCAACTCCGACACTTGTCACTGGATTTACCGGATGATCCCGCTCTGGCGGCGCCGGATGGATACCACCCCAGCCCCAAAACCTACGCGATTTGGGCCGAAAGCGCAGCGCGGCTTCTACTTCAGGCCTGAGCCCGCGCCTGCCGGATCATCGGGATCGAATACACCACAAGCGCTGCCCAGATCAGAGGGAAGGCAATCATGCGGCCGCGGTCAATCTGTTCTCCGAACACGGCGACTGCGGTGATGAAGATCATGGTGGGCGCGATGTATTGCAGGATACCCATCGTCGACAGCCTGACGAGCTTGGCCCCATTGGCATAGACCAGCAACGGCACCGCCGTCACGACACCAGCGCAGGACAGCAAGAGAGTATCCGAGGCCAACATCCCGAAGTGCCCAGTTCCCTGAACACCCAGCCACGTCACATAGGCGATTGCGGGGATCAAAAGGATAAGAACCTCAAGCAGAAATCCCTGATTGGGACCAATCGGCAGAGACCTTTTGAAGAAGGCATAGAAACCCCAACTCACCATCAAACCCAGCGCCGCCCAAGGCAGACGCCCAGCCTCGACCACCAGAACCAAAACGCCCAAAGCCGCCAGACCGACAGCAACCAATTGCATGCGCGTCAGAGGTTCTCGCAGCAACACAGCGCCCAAGGCGATACTGAACAAAGGGTTGATATAATACGCGAGCGCCGCATCCAACGCATGGCCGGTTGAGATCGCCCAGACATAAATCGCCCAGTTCACCGAGATCAGCGCCGCCGTCAAAGCCGCCATTCCCAACATCTTGGGATTGCCCAACGCGGCCCTAAGGTCTCGGGTCCGCCCCAGAATGACCAGAAGAAGCCCTGCCACCGGCACCGACCAGATGACCCGATGCGCCACAACCTCAACCGGGCCAATATGGCTCAGCGCTTTCATATAGAGAGGCAGGAAACCCCACATGACATAGGCTGAAACCGCCAGTACAAACCCCTTTGGAGTGTCCGCATTTTGTAAAGGTGAGGAGGCAGTCGCCACGGGAAATCTCCGACAAGTATCGGACCCATTTACGGCAGTTCCGGAAGGGTTGAAAACTCTGAAAACAGTGAAGTCGCACATAACGAATTGTGATGGGTCGACTTCGAAACCGCGCAATTTTGCGAGGCTCTGCCTCGCGCTCCGGGATATTTTTAGCCAGATGAAGACTGGATCCCCTGCTTCATCTGGCCCTAAGTATCTCAGGGGAGTCGCGGCTTACCGCGACGGGGGCAGAGCCCCCTGTTCTGCGGGTTAAACTTTCACGCGCTCGGACTTGGGATCATACATGGGCTTCAAAGACGCCTCGGCCTTCACTTTGACACCACAAACGTCGATCTCGTAGCTCGATGCCAGAACATCCGCAGCTTTTTCACCTTCACACGGCACATAGCCCAGACCGATAGCACCACCCAGAGTGTGGCCGTAGTTGCCGGAACTCAGATAGCCGACATATTCACCGTCACGCACGATAGGTTCGTTGTGGAACAACAGCGGCTCGGCCTCAGTCAGCTTGAACTGCACGAGGCGGTTTTTGGGGCCAGTCTCTTTGCGCGCAATCACGGCTTCGCGGCCAATGAAGTCACAGCCCTTGTCGACCTTCACGGCAAAACCAAGCCCGGCATCAACCACGTGGTCTTCACAGGTGATGTCATGCCCAAAATGGCGGAAGCCCTTTTCGATGCGGCAGCTGTCCATCATGTGCATGCCGCACAGTTTTAGACCCATATCCTGCCCGGCTGCGTGCAGCGTCTCGAAGGCATGACCTGCCATATCAGAGGAGACATAGATCTCCCACCCCAGCTCTCCCACATAGGTGACGCGGTGCGCGCGGGCGAGGCCCATGCCAAGCTCGATCTCTTGCGCGGTACCAAATGGGTTGGTCGCGTTTGAGAAATCGTTGGGCGAGACTTTTTCGAGCAAAGCGCGCGCGTTCGGTCCCATGATGGCCAGAACGCCTTCGCCTGCGGTCACATCCGTGATGACGACGTTGAAGTTGCCTGCATGGCGCTGCATCCATGTTTGATCTGACAGACGGGTCGCGGCTGGCGTGACGACTAAATAGGCGGTCTCGGTCAGGCGGGTCACGGTTACGTCGGCCTCGATCCCGCCGGTGCGGTTCAGGAACTGGGTGTAGACAATCTTGCCGTTCGGCACCGAGTAGTCGCCGCCGCCGATGTAGTTCATGAATGCCTCGGCATCCGGACCTTCGACGCGGATTTTCCCGAAGGAGGACATGTCATACATGCCGACATTCTCGCGCACAGCGCGGTGTTCTGCGGCAGAGTTTTCGAACCAGTTCTGACGCTTCCAGCTATACTGGTATTCGCGTTCCTGCCCGTCATTGGCGAACCAGTTGGCCCGCTCCCAACCGGCTAATTCCCCCATGACCGCGCCTTGTTCCAACAGGTGATGGTGGAACGGAGTTCGCCGCACCCCGCGCGCAGTGGCTTTCTGACGATACGGGAAGTGATCGGCGTAGAGCAGGCCCAGAGTCTCTTTCGAGCGCTCGAACAGGTACTGCTTGTTGCCTTGGAAGGGCTGCATCCGGCTTATGTCGACATCCCCCAGATCAAACGGCTTCTCACCGCTGTCCATCCATTCGGCCAACGCCATGCCCGCGCCACCGGCCGATTGGATACCGATCGAGTTGAAGCCCGCCGCGACCCAGACATTGTCCATCTCGGGCGCAAGACCCAGGTGATAGGCATCATCAGGAGTGAAAGACTCAGGTCCGTTGAAGAAGGTGTGAATCCCGGCTTCGGCCAGCATCGGAATACGGTTCACCGCCGCTTCGAGGATCGGTTCAAAATGGTCGAAATCCTCGGGCAACTGGTCGAACTCAAAGCTGTTGGGGATACCATTCATGCCCCAAGGCTTGGCGTTCGGTTCAAAGGCACCCAGAAGGATTTTGCCAGCGTCTTCCTTGTAGTAGGCGCATTCATCCGGAACGCGCAGAACTGGCAGCTGAGTCAGGCCGTCAATGCCCTCGGTCACGATGTAGAAATGCTCGCAAGCATGCAGCGGGACGTTCACGCCCGCCATGCGACCCACTTCGTGGCCCCACATCCCGGCGCAGTTCACCACCATATCGCATTCGATATGGCCCGAGGCGCTGCCATCGTCGGCAACCCAGTCAACGCCGGTGACCTTGCGCCCTTGCCTGACGATATCGGTGACCTTCACACGCTCTTTCACGATGCCACCGCGCTGGCGCGCACCTTTGGCCAGAGCCAGCGCGATATTCGCCGGGTCGCCCTGCCCGTCCAACGGCAGATACACAGCCCCTTTGACGTCTTCGATGTTGAGATGCGGATACAGCTCGGCCACGCGCTCGTTCGAGATTTCTTCGACTTCGACTCCAAAGGCGCGTGCCATGGCGGCTTGGCGGTAGATCTCTTCCTTGCGCTCTTCGGTAAGCGCGACAGTGATCGAGCCGCAGCGTTTGAAACCTGTCGCGACACCGGTCTCTTCCTCGAGCGAGCCGTATAGTTCCTGACTGTACTTGGCCAATTTGGTCATGTTCGCCGTCGCACGCAGCTGCGCGATCAGGCCAGCCGCATGCCAGGTTGTGCCGCTAGTCAGTTGTTTACGCTCAAGCAGCACAACATCTTTCCAGCCCTTCTTGGTCAGGTGATAGGCAACCGAGCATCCGATCACGCCGCCGCCGATAATGACCACGCGGGCCTTGCTGGGAAGATCAACCATAGTGAAGACTCCGTTCGTTCAGGTTTCCCCCTGAATGGCATGAAAAATCGGCGCGGAATCCATCAAAAACGTCATCGCATCCGCAAAAATCATCGCTGCGCGGCTTGTCTCTTTTGTTGGCGCATCACAAAGGGCGTCACACCGAAAAAACTCCGGTAAACTGATGAGAACCCGTTCGGGAAACCGCAGGCCAAACCTATTTCGCGCACGCTCATAGTGGTGTTCAGCAATAGGTTGTTGGCCTTGGCAAGCCGCATTTCGCGATAGAACCCGTTAGGTGTGGTGCCGAAGAACGCTTTGAACTTCCGCTCAAGCGATCGGTTCGAGATATTCAGGCTGTCCACGAGATCCTGGATCGGCAAAGGGTCTTCGATGTTGGCCTGCATCAGCTTGATGCATTGATCCAGTTTCTTATCCCCAGTCGCGGTGTTTTTCGCGCCCGAGAAGGGCTGCATCGACGAAAAATCGCGGATGTTTTCATGCAGCATGACGTCCGCCACGGTCAATTGCGTGGGCCCCGAGATATGCCGCCCAATCACGACCAGCGCGATATCGGTGGTGGCCCCCATACCTGCACAGGTGACGACTGCGCCGCGCTCGGTTGCGATGGACAGTTTCGCCTCGAACCGCGCACCGCGCTCACGCAGGAATGAGGCGTTTTCCCAATGGGTTGCCAGATCGGCTGTGCCCTGCTCGTCGATATACCGGCTTGCCGCTTCTGCCAGCAAAAACACCTGTGCACCGCGATAGGTATAGTTCGACACGACCCGGCCCAAAGACAGGTCGGGGTGATCCGGGTTAGAGTTTCCGATCACAAACAGATAGGTGGCATCGGGTTGGGTAGGCACGGTTTCGGTCTGAACCGTTGCGTCGCTGCTGCTGGCGATTAGACCGCCACGCAGGGATCGGTAGGTATAGGTGAACGGCGGCGTCGCAGACACCCGATTGGAAATCCTTAGAACATCTACCAGCGACGCGAGTTCCAGCAGCACAAAGCCCGGTGCGACCAGAATGTCGAAATGCACGGGGCTGGTCTGACGCCTGTCAGTGGCTGGCGATGATGTCTCGGACATACCGTTCCCTTGTCGGTTCAGACGATCCGATGACCGGCTGATTCCAGGCGACGCGCGAGGGCCTCGATATGATCCGGGCCGATCTCGCAGCATCCGCCAACGATTGTTGCGCCTTGGTCGACCCAGGCCATCGCGTGGTCGGCATAGGCCTCGGGGCTGAGATCGTGGCGCTGTGCGAGACTATCAACCGTAGGGGCGTCTTGCAAAAACCCCTCGGCGATATGCGTGAAGCCGTTGGCATAGGCGCCATATGGCAGTCCCATCCCGGACAGTATCTCAAGCCCGGCTGGAACCGCTTCGGGACGGGTGCAGTTGATCAAAACGGCTTGCGGATTGTAACGCTCGACCAAGGGGGCAATCTGACCCAGCGGCTCGCCAGATCGCAGCCGCGTTCCGTCTTCGTCCATCGGAGACAGGGCCAGCCACACAGGTTTCCCGCAGCCAGCAGTGCCCCTCAGGGCGCCTTCGGCCTCCATCACCGACGAGACAGTTTCGATCAGGATCAGGTCCACACCATCGCCCATAAGCGCGACCAGTTCAGCGAATTTGCGTCCGGCCTCCTCCGGATCAGGCTCGAGATCGGGTCTGTAAGAGGCCAATAGCGGCCCGAGCGCTCCGGCAATGCGCCCGCCATTCCCTGCGCGCGCCAGATCGGCCTGAGACACGGCGGTGTGGATCAATTGCGCCAACTGGTCCTCGATCCCTTCGCGCACAAGGCGCGAGCGGTGGACGGCATAGGTGTTGGTTGTCGCGACTGTGGCCCCGCGCCGGAAGTATTCGGCATGAACCTCGCGCACCAATTCCGGATGATCGATCATCACCCGCGTCGACCAAAGCGGCGTTGGTTGTTTGCCGCTGCGCTTGACCAGCTCCTGCCCGATCGAGCCATCTAACAGAGTAATTTCGGCCATGTCATAAACTCCTTACGGGATCAGCACCAATTTCCCCGGCAACGCTTTGGATTGGAAATCCTCTTGTGCCTTGGCAATATCCCTTAGGGGATAGGTGCGGGAAATCAAAGGCTTGATCCGACCGGCATTCATCAGCTCAACCAGACGGCCAAACACCTCGGGCGGTTGGTGAGTGCAGCCGTGAATGGTGATATCGCGCAGGTAGATGTCGCGCAGATCGGCCTGCACCATCGGGCCTGCAATTGCGCCTGATACAGCGTAGTGCCCGCCGGGTTTCAGGGCCAGCATGAGGCCCGCCCATTTAGGGCCTCCAACCACGTCGATCACGACGTCGAACATGTCTGCAGGCAACGCAGCATCGCGATCAAAGGTCTCAACCGCGCCTTGGGATTTCACAACCTCGGCCTTGGCGGCACCGGTTATGCCCCAGACGGACGCGCCGCGCAGGCGGGCCAGTTGCACTGCCGCCAGACCGACACCGCCCGAAGCCCCAGTGATCAGCACCTTGTGGCCAGCTGTGACCCCGGCGCGGGTCAAAAGGTTCTCGGCCGTGCCATAGGCGCAGGGAATGGCCGCGATCTCGGTATCTGACAAGGGCGAAGCGGAGACATCGTAGAGATCATTCGCTTCGACCAGACAGTATTGGGCAAAGGCGCCATCAATCTCAGAGCCTAAGGCAATAAACCCCTGTGGATGGCCAGGTCGCGGGCGCGGCAGATTGATCGGGCAGGTCACGCGCTGACCGGGTTGAAACCCTGAACCCGGACCGGCTGCTTCGACAATGCCGCACAGGTCGCCGCCTTGAATTCGAGGGAATTGAAGCGCGCCGCCCCACCCTCCGGCATCGATATCCTGATCGACGTCATCGGTGGCCCCGGTCACGTCCGAAGAGTACCACCCGACCCGCGTATTGATATCGGTGTTGTTGACCCCGGCAGCTGCGACGCGGACCAGAACCTGCCCGGGACCGGGCGTTGGAACGGGAATATCCTCGCGCCACTGCAAAGCCTCCGGCCCGCCGTGATGAGTGAGGTAAACGCCGGACATATGTGCAGGGATCGTCATTTCAGCCTTCCGATTTGGACTTTGGTGAAAGGCAGACTGGGGCCCGCCATGGGCCCCAGCTTGGAGTTTTGTGCCAATTTGGCAATCCCCAAAGGGATCAGGCGCGCAGACGCTCGTTGGCGGGATCCCAGAGCGGCTGGTCTTCCTGCACCACAGCCCGGTACTTCTGGCCGTAGATCTCAACCTCAAGCTCTGTGCCCGGGTTTGCGACCTCGGTCTTGACCATGCCCAGCGCGATAGACTTGCCAACACGATAGCCCCATGCGCCCGAGGTCGTCTCGCCCACGATCTGATCGCCCTGCCAGATGCAAGACATGTAAGGCGCGTCGCAATCGCCTGCGTCCACTGTCAGCGTGACAAAGGATTTCTTCACACCCTGTTGCTTTTCGTTCAGGATTGCGGACTTGCCGGGGAAGTTCTGCGGTTTATCCAGTTTGACGAACCGCTCCAGCCCGCCTTCCAGCAGCGAGTAGTCGGTCGACAGATCGCCCTTCCACGCACGGTAGCCTTTCTCGATACGCAGCGAGTTCAGGGCGTACATGCCGAACGGGGTCGCACCCGCGTCGAGGATCGCTTCGTAGATCGCCGGCATGTCTTCGTTGAGGGCGTGAACCTCCCACCCCAGCTCTCCGGCGAAGGAGACGCGGATCAGGAAGGCCGGTTTGCCCGCCACGGTCGCGGATTGATGCGTCAGCCAGCCGGTGGACAGATCCGCATTGCTGAGGCCCGAGAGAATCTCGCGCGATTTCGGGCCGGTCACTATCAGCGTGTCACGAGTGGTAGTGACGTCCTCGACCGAAACACTTTCTGGCATTGCTGACATCAGGATGTCGCGGTCGTGCCACTGCGCGGTAGCGGCCGTGATCATCACGAACTCATCCTCGCCTAGTCGGATACAGGACATCTCGGTCAGGATACGGCCACGGTCGTCCGAAATGTAGACGAGGTTGATGCGGCCAATCTTGGGCAGACCACCGGTGATCAGGCCGCGCAGAGTTTCGGCAGCACCTTCACCTTTGACCATGAAACGCGAGAAGCCCGGCAGGTCCAGCACGCCGCAATTGTCGCGGACAGCTTCGCACTCTTCCTTGATGCGCTGCTCCCACGGGCCCGAGCGACCCCATGTATGTGTGGCCTCAAGCGAGGTGTCGTCGCCCGGCTTGGCAAACCAGTTTGCGCGTTCCCAGCCGTTATAAGCGCCCATGACGCCGCCCAGTTCCTTGACCTTGGCATGGACTGGCGACAGTTTCTTGTCGCGCGCAGCAGGCCATTCATGGTGCGGGAAGTGCATGGCGTATTCGTTGCCGTAGACCTCCATGCCCTTCTGGTTGCAGTAGTCCTGATCGGTGTAGTCGGTGTAGCGTCGCGGATCGACGGCCCACATATCCCACTCGGTGTGGCCATCAACGATCCATTCGGCCAGCACTTTGCCTGCACCACCGCCTTGCGCGATGCCGAAGGTAAAGCTGTGCGCTTCAAACGCGTTCTTCACACCGGGCATCGGGCCGATCATCGGCAGACCGTCCGGCGCGTAAGGGATCGGGCCGTTGATCACGCGACCAACCCCCGAGGTTGCCATCAGCGGAACGCGTTCCATCGCGTCGGTGATGATGTCCTCAATCCGGTCCAGATCGTCGTTCCAAAGTTGGAAGCTGAAATCCTCGGGCATCGGGTCGTCTTCGGTCATCCATTCGCCCTTACAGTTGGGCTCGTAGGGGCCGAGGTTGAAGCCGTTCTTTTCCTGTCTCAGGTAGTACGAGATATCCACGTCGCGCAGCAAAGGCAGTTTGCCGCCGTTTTCTTTCGACCATGCCTCAACCTCGGGGACTTCATCGGTCAGCAGGTACTGGTGGCTCATGACCATGGCGGGCACCATGCGGCCGCCATAGGGATTGAACATCTCACCGACACGCTGCGCGTAGTATCCGGCTGCGTTGACGACATAATCACAGGCAATGTCGCCCTTTTCGGTGTGAACGGTCCAAGTGCCGTCATCGTGTTGCGTTACATCGGTGGCCGGGCAGAAGCGGATGATTTTTTGGCCCAGATCACGCGCGCCTTTGGCGAAGGCTTGTGTCAGCTGCGCCGGATCAATGTCGCCATCGGTCGGGTCGTACAGCACGCCTTCCAGATCATGGGTTTCAAGGAACGGGTAGCGCTCTTTCGCCTGCTCTGGGGTCCACATCTCCATCGGGATGCCCTGGTACAGACCCATCGACATCGCGCGTTCGAATTCCTGCATGCGCTCTTTACTGTGCGCCAAACGGATAGACCCCGAAACGTGGTAGTTCATCGGATAGTCGACTTCTTCGGCCAGACGCGAATACAGCTCGGTCGAATAGCGCTGCATGTTCATGATCGCCCACGAAGTCGAGAAGGTCGGCACGTTACCCGCCGCGTGCCATGTAGACCCCGCAGTCAGTTCGTTCTTTTCCAGCAGAACGCAGTCCGTCCAGCCCTTTTTCGCCAGATGATACAAGGACGAGCAGCCGACAACGCCGCCACCGATGATGACCACACGGGCCTTGGTTGGAAAATCACTCATGTGTTTTGATCCTCTGTTACTGTGCCCGCTGGGGCAGATCGTCTGAGATGTCGTAGTAGTCACCCTTGTCCGCGACAAAGATGTGCTTTGAGAGTTTCAGTCCCGTCGGTTCGCTGAGCGCCCCCATCGAGATCGAAATCGTGTCTTCTTCATTGTGCTGCCAGAACAGGAATGAGCCGCATTCGCTGCAGAACCCGCGCCGTGCCGTTTCTGAGGCGCGGAACCAACGTAGCGTGTCACTGGCGGTGAAGCTTAAGTTGTCCTGATGTGTCCAAGTCGATGACCAGACATGACCCGATTGTTTGCGGCACTGACCGCAATGGCAGGCAGAGGGCGGCGAGAGGTCTCCGTCAATCGTAAACGCGACTTTGCCGCAAAGGCAGGATCCCGTCTCCATATAGCTACCCCCTTGCTGCGGGCGAAGAGCTGGCACCCAGCAACACGCCATAGATGATGAAACAGGTCGCCATGATCCGGCGGACCCAGATATTGAACACAGCCCCCAATGCCGCCTTGCCCATCAGCGCGCCCAGCAGGGTAAAGCCGGTATAGCTGAGCGTCGTGATGATCAGAGCGGTCGGCATGATCACCCCCATCTGCTGCCAGATCGGCACGTCGGGCTGCACAAATTGCGAGAAAGCCGCCAGATAGCCAGCAACGCTTTTGGGGTTGATCGTCGCCACCGCCAGCGCATGCAGATAGACATGCCGCGCAGGGCGCTCAGTGGCAGGCGCTGGCCGTTTCGCGTTGATCCATCCGCGAATACCGACCCAGATCAGAAACCCCGCCCCGACCAATTTGGCAATGAAGAACGCGGCGGGTGAGGCTGCGATCAGGGCGGTTACGCCCAATGCCGACAAGCTCAAAAACGCACTGGCCTGCGTCAGGATCGCAAGCACACCAAGCATCGCCTTCGGGAAGGGCAAGCTCATGCCGTTTGAGATACAATTGACCGCGTTCGGCCCCGGAGTGATGACGAACACCACCCAGAACAGCGCGAATATGGTCCAGGCCTCAAAGCTCATCAGTATACCGGTGGTGCAATGACCCAGATGGCCACGGCGGGCTCATCATAGGGGTTTGCCCATTGATAGGGTTCGTGCTTGATCCGGAAACTGTCGCCCGGGCCGACCGTGAAGTGCCGCGCGCCGATCGTCAGGTCCAGTTGGCCCGAGATCATATATCCGACCTCCTGCGTAGGTCGGTCCGCGGGTTTTTGCATTTTGGATCGGGGCTCAAACGTGGAATGCACCATCTCGAAATCATCGGTCAGGTCTGGCGACAGCAGTTCTTCGATCAGACCTTCTTCACCCGAGCCCATAGGACGTCGTGAAACGGCGCGAACCACATAGCCTTGCTCCTCAACCGGAGCGGCAGAATGCGAAAACAGCATCGACATGGGAACACCCAGACATTCCGCGATCTGACGCAGGTCCGAGATTGAAGGGTCGGACATGTCCCGCTCGACCTGACTCAGCCAGCCGACCGAGCGGTTCAGGCGATCGGCAATTTCAGTCAGCGTCAAACCCCTTGCCTTTCGCAAGGCCCGCAAGTCCGCTCCGAGCGTCGCGCGCTGAGGGGTTTGCGTGTTCAAAGCCAGACTCCGATTCTCGTGAAATTCCTTCTACGTTTTTCACGATGCCTCAGTTCCGTGAAATTTCAAAGCATTTTTTCACGGCAAATCGCAGGTCAGCGACCAAACCCAAGCATCACAAGGGTTTAGGCGGAGAACACGTTCTGAAGAATTTTGGTCAGTTCCGACGCGTCCACATCCGTGAAAGCATCCGGCTGGTCGCTGTCGATGTCAAAAACGGCAATAACTGCGCCCGAGGCATCGCGTACGGGCAAAACAAGCTCTGACCTTGTGGAAGATGCGCAGGCGATATGACCCGGAAAGGCATCTACATCCGGAACCAGCTGCACTTCACCCGTGCGCGCGGCTGCACCGCACACGCCGCGCTCGAACGGGATGATCAGACAGCCGTGACCGCCTTGATACGGGCCGATTTTCAGCAGGCCCGGTTCGGTGACGCGGTAGAACCCTGTCCAGTCAAAGCGATCATCGGCATGATGCACCTCGCACGCAATTGTCGCCATCAGAGAGATCTGATCGGTTTCGCCTTCGGTCAGCGAGGCGACTGTCTTGGAGAGGGTGTCATAGTCAACGTTCATGTGGGCACTGCTCCGATCCGGGTCTTGGGGGGCGATGCCCCCAGTCCCCGGAGTATTTGCAAAAGCGCAGAGGGTCAAACGCGTTCAATGGCGATTGCCGTGCCCTCTCCGCCACCGATACAGATCGCAGCGATCCCGCGTTTCAGGTCGCGTTTTTCCAGAGCGTTCAGAAGGGTGACCATGATCCGGGCACCAGATGCGCCGATTGGATGGCCCAGGGCGCAGGCTCCACCATTGACGTTGACCTTGTCGCGCGGCAGGCCCATTTCGTGCATGAAAGCCATAGGAACGACGGCAAAGGCCTCATTCACCTCCCACAGGTCCACATCATCTTTGGTCCAACCCAGACGATCCAACAGCTTTTGCGCCGCAGGAACCGGAGCGGTTGTGAACAGGCCCGGCGCTTGCGCATGGCTTGCGTGACCCAAAACACGCGCGCGGACGGTTAGTCCTTTCGCCTCAGCGGCGTCTGTAGAGGCTAGAACAAGAGCCGCCGCTCCATCGGAAATGGAGGAGGAATTTGCTGCCGTCACCGTGCCGTCTTTGCAGAAGGCTGGTTTCAGCGTCGGGATTTTCTCAGGCCGGGCGGATTTGGGTTGCTCATCCGACCCAAGCACCAGCGCGCCCTTGCGGGTTTGCACGGTGACCGCGGCGATTTCTCCATCAAACGCGCCACTTTCCTGAGCGGCCAGCGCGTTCGAGAGGGATTGCAGCGCGTATTCATCCTGCGCCTCACGGGTGAACTGATAAGTCTCGGCGCAGTCTTCGGCAAAAGTTCCCATCAGACGGCCTTTGTCATAGGCGTCTTCAAGCCCGTCCAGAAACATGTGGTCCACAACCTGCCCATGCCCGATCCGCGCACCGCCGCGCATCTTTGGCAACATATAGGGCGCGTTTGTCATACTCTCCGTCCCGCCCGCGATCATGGTATCTGTATGGCCCAACGCGATCTGATCAAAGGCGATCATGGCGGCCTTCATGCCAGAGCCGCACATCTTGTTGAGGGTCGTGGCGGGCACCTCTTCTCCCAACCCGGCGGCAAACCCCGCCTGACGCGCTGGGGCCTGCCCTTGCCCCGCTGGAAGCACACAGCCCATTAGGACTTCGTCGACAGTTTCCGCACCTGCCTGCTGCAAGGCGGCGCGAATCGCGGTTCCGCCAAGTTCGGCAGCGGGAATACCATCGAACATACCCTGAAACCCGCCCATAGGTGTACGGGCTGCGCCTGCGATCACTACGTCTTTCATCGGAAAACCCTCCTCTTGCCGGAACTTGAATACCGAATGGTAAGATTTGCCGTCTAGCGTATTTCTACGACGCAATTTCAGCTAAAAAGGGCGGTCAATCATGGGGCTGACCAGCACAACAACCGACGCGGCTCAGATCATCACCGTTCATTCGGTACGGATAGATGCGGCCATCGCCATCCAGTTCAAGGAAGACATGCGCCGCGAAACCGAAACCGACGCAACGCGCATTGTTCTGGATCTGGCAAGCGTGGCATTCATTGATTCAAGCGGATTGGGGGCCATCGTCGCCTCGATGAAACAAATCGGAAGCGAACGCCGGTTGGATCTGGCCGGGCTGCAACCCGTGGTCGAAAAAGTGTTTCGCCTGACGCGAATGGATACCGTTTTCAGGTTGTTCGATTCCCTCGACGACGCGCTGTCGGCGCAAGCAGAGTAACGCGGCCAACGTAGATGTGTGTGACGCCGTCCAGTGATCAAACCTGCCTGCAGTTGAGCTTTCCGGCAATTGAAGCGGAAGCCAGCGCTGGCATTGCAAAATTGAGCGCAGGCCTGGCCAAACACGGCTTACCTGTTGAAAAAGCGGACGACGTGAAGATCGCCTTGGCGGAAGCAATCAACAACGTCGTCGAACATGCCTATTCTGGTATTGAACCCGCCAAAGTGCAGGTCTGTTGCCGGTTGGAGCACAACCAGCTGGACATTCTGATATCGGATACGGGGCGTCCGCTGCCCGGCTGCAAACCTCCGGATGGAACCCCGGCTTCGGTTGAGACCAGCCTGCAGGACCTGCCCGAAGGGGGTTTTGGTTGGTATCTGATTCACGAGCTGACCAGCGAGATTCGGTATGAGCGTCGCGATGGTTGCAATCTGCTGTCACTGCGGTTCGACGTCCCAATGCCCGAATGAACCAAGGGATTTGACGCGAAATGGCCACAATAAGGCCTTTTTCGAACCATTACGCCGCCCCAAACGACTGTCAAACAGGTCACCGTAGCTCAGATAGCTTCCCTCGGCGCCAAGTGTCACAGCCCCCACCCAGTGAACGGCGCCGAGGAACCTCCCCCACTCATTGAAGAACTGGACAATCATTCCCTGCGCGATAATTTCGCGGTGTTCAATGTAGGGGGATGATGATGCGGGATTTACACAAGCCGGGCCGGTCCGAAGTTCTGGCCACAAACGGGATGTGTGCGACCTCGCACCCCCTTGCGGCGAAAACCGCCGTCGACATTCTGGAACGCGGCGGCAATGCCATGGATGCAGCCATTGCCGGGGCGGTTTTGCTGGGGATTTGCGAGCCGCAGATGACCGGTTTGGGTGGCGATTGCTTTGTCCTCTACAACCGTGCGGGGGAACAGCAGATTCGCGCTTTGAATGGCTCGGGCCGGGCTCCTGCTGCTGCGCAAGCCAGCGCACTACGGGATCGGGGCTTGACTTCAGTGCCTCTGACCAGCCCAGACGCGGTTACAATTCCGGGCGCGGTCGATGCGTTCTGCCATCTCATTCAAACCGAAGGCCGACTGGGGCTGGATGCAATACTGCAACCGGCCATTCACTACGCGGAACAGGGTGTGCCGGTTGCTCCACGCGTTTCTTTCGACTGGCGCAATGGCGAACCGACCCTTCAGGGGGCCGCGCGGTATCACTATTTGATACAGGGGCAAGTACCCAAGACAGGTCAGGTCTTTCGAGCGCCAAAACAGGCCGAGGTTCTACGACGGGTTGCAAAGGATGGCCGGGATGCCTTCTATTCAGGTGAAATCGCAGAGGATATGATCGCCGCCCTTTCCGCCTTGGGGGGCCTCCACACCGCCGAGGATTTCCAATCGACCCAATGCACCCCCTCCGATCCGATGCGCGGCACCTATCAGGGCGTTGATCTGGTCGAGCATCCCCCCAACGGCCAAGGCGCAACGGCGATTTTGCTACTGAATATCCTCAAGCATTTTGACCTTGCCAGCATGAACCCATTGGGCGCGGAACGGGTCCACATCGAGGCCGAAGCTACGAAACTGGCCTATGACGCACGCAACCGCTTCATCGCAGATCCCGATCATATGGCGCGGGCCGAGCAGTTTTTGGACAAAGACATCGCCACATCCCTCGCGGCTTTGATTGATCCGAAACAGGCCATGCCCGCTGCCGCCCCGCTGACCGAAGCGATCCACAAGGACACCGTCTACATTACAGTCGTCGACCGCGATCAGATGACCGTGTCGTTGATCTATTCGATCTTCCACAGTTTCGGCTCGGGGATCGCATCCGAGAAATACGGCATCTTGCTGCAAAACCGCGGCGCAGGCTTCACCCTGCAAGCCGGACACCCAAATGAGCTGGGTGGCGGCAAACGCCCGATGCACACGATCATTCCCGGCATGCTGGCCGAGAACAACCGCGTTACGATGCCCTTCGGCGTCATGGGTGGGGCGTATCAACCAACAGGACATGCGCGGTTCGTGTCAAACCTGATGGATTTCGGTTTTGACCTGCAAGAGGCCATCAACGCCCCCCGTGCCTTCGCCGACGGAGGCATCCTGAAGCTCGAGCGCGGGTTCCCCGAAGCGGTTGCTCAACAATTAAGCGAAATGGGTCACACTGTGGAGGTCCCAGAAACTCCACTGGGTGGCGCACAGGCCATACGAATCCGTGAAGACGGTGTTTTGGAGGGGGCCAGTGACCCCAGAAAGGACGGTTGCGCGTTGGGGTATTGATCAACGCGCAGGCGCGCCGCCCCGCTCAGTTCAGATGGAAGTGCAGCGGGTAGGATCCATCTTCGAATGGGCCGAACATGTTAGGGATGTCGGGATGCTCAACCGGCTCACCCGATCGGTCCTCGATCAGATTTTGTTCTGAAACATAAGCCACATAGAAGGATTGATCGTTCTCAGCCAACAGGTGATAGAACGGCTGATCCTTGATCGGCCGACTGTCTTCTGGGATGGCTTCGTACCATTCCTCGGTATTTGAAAACTCTGGATCCACGTCAAAAATCACCCCTCGGAAGGGATGTTTCTTATGTCGCACAACTTGTCCCAGGCCGTACTTGGCATGTGTCTTTAGCATTGTTTCAGCCCCCAAAGAGGTTACTACCTCTTTCCGGGCAGAAAAGCCAATCATTGATGTGAAATTAAGGGAAACAGTCTGTGAACCTCTTACTGACAGTGTTCGAAATTGCGGCACCCGTGTTCCTTTTGTCAGCAATCGGCTTTGTCTGGGTCAAGCTTGGCTTTGAATACCGCCTACAGTTTGTGACGCGTTTTGCAATGACGCTGGCAGTCCCCAGCCTGATTTTCGTGGCCTTGATGCAGACCGAAATTCCGGGTGGTGACCTGTCAAGGTTCACTCTGGCCACCATTGCGGCCAATCTGGTTCTCGCGGTCGTGTTCTGGTTCATTGTAAAGGTGCTAAAGCTTGAGCAACGCACCTACCTTTCGCCGCTGATCTTCGGAAACACCGGCAATTTGGGCCTTCCCCTATGCATCTTTGCATTTGGTCAGGCCGGTTTGGGATATGCCGTGATCTTTCTGGCCGTGACCGCGCTGTTTTCCTTTACCTACGGGATCTATCTGGTCGCGGGCAAAGGCGCTTTTGGACAGGTCATCCGTCAGCCCATGGTCTGGGCCACGCTGCTGGGGGCGCTGTTCTTGTGGCAAGACTGGGAAACACCTCTGTTCCTAACCAACACCTTGGATTTGCTGGGGCAAATGGCTGTTCCGATGATGCTTGTAACCGTTGGTGTGGCAATCGCGCGACTAACCTCTCGCAGTCTTCACCAGGCCATTTGGCTGTCGCTTCTCAAGCTGGTGGTCTGCTTCGCCCTTGGTTGGGGCGTTGCCATCCTCTTCGGGCTTGAAACCATCGCATTCGGTGTTCTGGTCTTGCAAATGTGTACCCCAGTCGCTGTCACTTCATACCTGCTGGCCGAGCGGTTTGAGGCCGACGCAGACGCCGTAGCAGGCATGGTTATGGTCTCAACGGTGCTGTCTGTCGCCGCGTTACCGGGTGTTTTGGCTATCGTTCTGTAACGATTGTGATTTCCTCAGCGCTCAATCTGCGCTAGAATGCCAGAAAAAAGGCACGAGGCACATGAGCAGAATTCTATTCGTACTCCTAGGGGTGCTGCTTTTGGCATCCTGTGGTGGCGGGTCTAAACAGCCACCCAGCAGACTAAATGACGCGTGCAGCATTGCGCGCGAGAAACCTGACTACATCAAAGCCTTCAAAAAAACCGAGCGGAAATGGGGTGTCCCCGTTCACGTTCAGATGGCGACGATCTATCAGGAAAGCCGCTATCGTCATGATGCGCGCACCCCGCACCGCTATGTGCTGGGCGTGATCCCGATGGGTCGGCAGAGCAGCGCCTTTGGCTACAGCCAGGCTCTGGACGGCACGTGGGAAGAATACCAGCGTGAAACCGGAAAACGCCGGGCCAAGCGGGACCGAATTCGCGACGCGTCCGATTTCATCGGCTGGTACATGAACAAAACCTACGAGCGGAACGGCATCAACCTAGGCGACACGCGCAACCAGTATCTGGCCTATCACGAAGGTCATACAGGCTATGCGCGCGGCAGCTACAACCAGAAATCCTGGCTATTGAATGTGGCCAGCGATGTCGATGCACGGGCCAACCTGTATCAAGCTCAGCTGGCCAGCTGCCGCTACTGACTTGGGCGGGTCAGCGGTCGCTGGACCCGACCCGCTTTCCGTTCGAGAACAAGCTCTGATCGAGGCGTCCGCCCTCGGTCAGTTCCCCCAGAAGAACCGTGGTTTGAGTGCCTGCATTATCGTGGATCACCCATTTCCGCAGCTCGACCGGGTTGTCCGTGAACATAAGCTCAATCCGGCCCGATTCAGGGTTTTTTGGGTCCTGTGCCGTCACCACGGTCGCGGTCCCGTCAAAGTCGTGACCAACAACCATATTGGCCTGCCCCAGATTCACGTTCCGGGCCAGCACAAGTGACAGTGGCGTCCGTTTCAGCGGGTATTGTTCGGGCGGCTGGTTGGATTTCGGGTCAAAGATCTGAACACTCCCCGAACGCGCAAGGACAACCGCGCTGTCGGGCGGATCATATTCAAACCGCATCTTACCGGGCCGCTGAATCCATAGCTTGCCCGTACTGAGCGAGCCGTCATCATTCACTTGGGTAAAGCTGGTCTGAACCGTTTTCATCTTGTTCAGATAATTGGAGATCTCCGACAGCGGCAGCTTGTCCGCCGCCCATGCGGCAGGCGCGGCCAGTGTCAAAGCAAGGGCAAAAGCAATCTGTTTCATACGACTCAGATAAGGCTTCTGCCCTTGTTATTAAATATCCTACTGCTCGGGGACGAGGATTTCCCGCTTACCGACGTGATTTGCCGCCGAAACAACGCCTTCGTCCTCCATCTGCTCAACCAGACGGGCGGCTTTGTTATAGCCGATGGCAAGTTTCCGCTGGATGTAAGAGGTCGAGCATTTGCGATCCTTGATCACAATCGCCACCGCTTGGTCATACAGAGCATCCTCGCCGTTGGTGTTGCCACCGGTGCTCAAACCCAATACGGCGTCGATGTTATCGGCTTTTTCCTCAGCCGGGCCATCGACCACACCGCTCATGTAATCGGGCGGACCGAATTGCTTCAGATGGTTGACGATTTCTTCGACCTCTTCGTCCGAGACAAACGGGCCGTGGCAGCGGGTAATCTTGGCGCCACCCGCCATATAGAGCATGTCACCCTGCCCCAGCAGTTGCTCGGCGCCCATCTCACCCAAGATGGTGCGGCTATCGACCTTCGAGGTAACCTGGAACGAAATCCGTGTCGGGAAGTTCGCCTTGATCGTACCGGTGATCACGTCGACCGAGGGACGCTGCGTGGCCATGATCAGGTGGATACCCGATGCCCGCGCCATCTGCGCCAGACGCTGAATGCAGGCTTCGATCTCCTTGCCTGCGACCATCATCAGGTCGGCCATCTCGTCGACGATGACGACGATATAGGGCATCGCCTCAGGCGCGAACTCTTCCGTCTCGAAGGTGGGTTCGCCGGTCTCATCGTCAAAGCCCGTCTGGACCGTGCGGCTGAACATCTCTCCCTTCGCCAGCGCGTCCTTCACCCGGCCGTTGTAGCCTGCGATGTTGCGGACACCCATTTTGGACATCTTGCGATAGCGATCCTCCATCTCGCCCACGACCCATTTCAGAGCAACAACCGCCTTTTTCGGGTCGGTCACAACGGGCGACAGCAAGTGCGGGATGCCGTCATAGACCGACAGTTCCAGCATCTTGGGGTCGATCATGATCAGGCGGCATTCGTCCGGCGACAGCTTATAGAGTAGCGACAGGATCATGGTGTTGATCGCCACCGACTTACCCGATCCGGTCGTCCCTGCGATCAGGAGGTGAGGCATTTTCGCCAGGTTCGCCACAACGGACTCGCCCCCGATATCCTTGCCCAACGCCAAGGGCAGTGCATGGTTGCCATCGCCGAAATCACGGCTGGCAAGGATTTCGCGCAGTACCACCATCTCGCGGTTTTCGTTGGGCAGTTCGATACCAATGACAGAGCGCCCCGGCAGGGTCGAAACACGAGCCGAAAGCGCCGACATCGAACGTGCTATATCGTCGGCCAGACCGATTACACGGCTGGCTTTGAGGCCCGGGGCCGGTTCCAGTTCATACATGGTGACCACGGGACCGGGGCGGACACTGACGATCTCACCCTTCACGCCGTAGTCGTCCAGCACGTTCTCCAGCATCCGCGCGTTTTCTTCCAGCGCCTCGTCACTCAGATGATGACGCTGAATGCTGGCCGGGTTGGACAACAGGCCCAAGGGGGGCAGTTCGAAATCGGAATGGCGTTCCTCGAACGACAGGGTCGGCTGCGCCTCGGCCTGCGCCCGACGGGACGGCGGCGGAGTGCGACGGACGGGTTGGGCAACAACAGGCTTGCGCGGCTCGGCTACCGGGATCTTCACGGCTGGGCGCTGTGGCACAACGGGTTCCGGTGTCGCCGCATCTTCGAACACCGCGTCATCGTCGTAAGCATGCGCGGCGTAGTCATCCTCGGGCAAGTAGTCTGCCTCGGGCTCATAATCAGGCTCAGGCTGATAGTCATGCGCCGTGTCTTGCCACGTCGGTTCAGCCGACAAAACAGGCTCGGGCGGCAGGCCGGCGGCGGTCATGGGCGGCTCGGGCGGCAATTCATCCACCCCTCTGGGATTGAAGATCAGCGGGTCCGGCCCACGACCGCGGCCCTTGGTCAGAGGCAGGTTGGGGTCATATTCCGGGGGCATCTCGCCGGTCGCCACCTTGCGGTTGCGCACAGCGGCCGAAATCTTCGAGCGGATACGATCTTCACCCGGCATTTCATCGAAACCCTGCACAGGCATGGCTTCGACCAATTCAGGTTCTGGCAGCGGCTCGGGGCGGCGGATCAGGGCTGGCATCCGCGCCAGAAGGCCGGTTTTCGGGGCAGGTTCGGGGTCTTCTTCGACCTCTTCGAAGATTGGGTCTTCAAACGCGATCTCATCATCGAATACGGGTTCGATCCGCGCGGCGCGGTGCTCTTTCCATTGCTCACGACGCTCTCGCGCAGCCTGTGCCGTGGCCGAGGCACCCCGCCCCAGCAGGTTCATCAGCATGTCGTAGGACATCACCAGCCCCAACAGGAAAGCCCGCGTTCCACGCGCGACATCAACTTTGGTGAAGCCAAGAACAAAGATACCCAGCGCCAGCATGCCAACGGCCATGGCCAGCGACATCAGCTTGACGAGGAAGTGCGAGGAGATCGGCAGAAGCGTCAGCAAAGCCCCCATGACTGTGTCGCCAAACAGCCCGCCCAACCCATAGCTATGGGTCGCGCGCCAGACCTCGCCCGGAACCAGAGTGGCGGCGTAAACCGAGACGATGGCGATCCAGATCGGCGCAAAGATCAGCCGCGCCACGGCGCGGTCTTCGCCGAAATGACCGGCAAAACGCACACCCCAACCAATCAGAACCAGCGCGATCCCCCAGCTGCCCCAGCCAACGATCATGAACAACGGCGCAGCGATCGAGGCACCGATCCGCCCCATCCAGTTCTGCACCGGCGCGTCGGTCGAGACCATCCAATTCGGATCTTCCGGCGTGTAGGACCAGATCATTGCCGCAGCGGCCAGCCCCAACAGGATCAGAGCGATCCCGATCAGTTCCTTGGTGCGCCGCTCAATCGCGGCCTGAGTCGTGCTGTCCAGTAATGGATCGCGGTTGCGCGCGTTCAATGATGCCATTTTGCCCTCGTACCTCACGAATAGATGCAGTCACGAAGCTTGATCAGCCCCTGCTGCAACTCTTTTTTTGGAGCCACTAAAGCGGCCCGGATAAATTGCTCGCCCGGGTTTTGCCCCGGATCACCTTGAGAAAGATATGCACCCGGCAGAACCCGAACGCCGGTCTCCTGCCACAGCTTCAACGCTGTTTCTTCGCCGTTCTCGACGGGCAGCCACAGGAAAAACCCAGCCTCGGGCGGCATATAGCCCTGCAGGCCTGAGAAGACGTCATCCGCAATGGCGTATTTTTCCTGATAGAGCGCGCGGTTCTCGACCACATGCGTCTCGTCGGCCCAGACGCGCGCAGCGGCAGCTTGCAGCGGCAGCGGCAATGGCGCACCCGCATAGTTGCGCAGCTGTTTGACCCGTTTGATACTGTCCGGCCCGCCCGCAATCAGGCCCGAGCGCAGCCCGGCCAAGTTCGACCGTTTCGACAGAGAATTGAATAGCACGACCCGCTCAGGATCAGCGCCCAGCTCTTGCGCGACAGTCAGAGCACCAGTTGGGGCCTCATCGCGGTAGATCTCGGAATAGCATTCATCGGCGAAAATGCGGAAATCGTATTTCTCGGCCAACCCGATCAACTCGGCCCAATAGTCGCGCGAGGCGACAGCCCCCTGCGGGTTCGCAGGCGAGCAGATATAGGCGGCAACCGTCCGGTTCAGCACATCCTCAGACAGGCTGGCATAGTCCGGCAAATGGCCGGTCGTGGCGGTGGCGGACACGAAGTAAGGCTGCGCCCGGACCGAGATCGAGGCGACCATATAGACCTGATAAAAAGGGTTCGGACACAGGATGATGGGATCTTTCCCGTTCTTCTTTTCGGGGCACAGCGCCATGGCAGCATTGTACAGCCCCTCACGCGTGCCGTTCAGTGCCATCACGTTGGTATCGGGGTCCATCGACACGCCGTAGCGGCGCTTGATCCAGTCGGTGATCGAGCCTCGCAGCTCAGGCGAGCCCTCATTCGGCGGATAGCCCTGAAACCCGGCCGCGTTTTCCGTGATAACGTCTGTGACCCAAGCGGGAAAGTCATGCATCGGCGCGCCGATGGTCATGTGAATCACGTCTCCGCCCGGTTGATGGTGGTCCAACAGGGTGCGCAGACGCGGGAATGCGTATTCCGGTAGGTTCGAAAACCGCTCGGGGAAATTCATATCTACTGCCTCAATATCGGGATCGTTTTCGCCCCGTTTGATTGGCAGATTACAGATCAGACCCCGCCCCGTCCAGACAAAGAGGTTCCGAATCAGGGGATTGTGGCATTCACGCCAATGCGGTTTCCGCCGCCGAACCCAACCGCAGCAGTGCTTCTTCCGAGCCGGGATAGCCCAGCATCATCAAGCCACAACCCGCAGTTCCCGTCGGCAGCGTCAGCGCTGCAAGCCCCATCAGATTGCCGACACGCGTGTTGCGCAGGGCCAGCAGGTTCTCGGTCACGTAATAGTCGTGATCGCTGAGGAGTCTTTCCAGATTGGGCGGTAAGATAGGTGCGGTTGGGGCCAGAACCGCATCAAACCCGGCGGTCGCCGCATCCCACGCTGCGCGGCAGGCCTTGAGCTTGGACCACGCGGCCACATAGTCGGGGCCCGATACATCTTTGCCGGTGCGGAACCGTTCAAGAATCTCGGGATACATCGCCTCGGGGTTGGCTTCGATGACCTCTTTCCACAGACCGTAGGCCTCAGTCGTGTAGAGCACACCCGAAAGCGCCATTGCGTCGTGCAGTTCAGGCACCTCCAGCGGCACGATCTCGGCCCCGGCATCGCGCAAACGATCCAGCGCATCGTCGAACGCCTGTCGCGGCGCATCGCGCAGGTCGTCCTTGGCGACGTTCTGCAAATCGGCAAAGCGGCGGCCTTTCAGGCTTGCACCACGCAGATCCGCCGGCGTGCCGCCTTCCAGCAAGGCCAGCATATGCGCGGCATCTTCGACGGAACGCGCCAGAGGGCCAACCGTGTCGAACCGCAAACAGAGCGGCACGACCCCTTCAAGGCTGAGCCGCCCGGCCGTGGTTTTCAGCCCCACCAGATTGTTCCAGGCTGCCGGGATTCGCACCGACCCGCCCGTGTCCGAGCCAATCCCGCAGGCCGCCAGCCCCCAGGCCACCGAGGCCCCGGCCCCCGAGGATGAGCCGCCCGGCACGGCATCTTCATCGTCCACACAGGGCGGAGTGTCCGTGATCGGGTTCAGACCAAGCCCGGAAAACGCCAGCTCGCTCATGTGTGTTTTTCCGAGGCACACAGTGCCCATGGCCGTTGCGTTGCGCAAAACCACCGCGTCCGCGTCCGGCACTCGCCCTTTCAACAGGGCCGAGCCTGCCTCAGTCCCGATATCAGCCGTGTCGAACAGATCCTTCCAGCTGATCGGCACGCCATCCAGCAAGGATCGGCGCAAGCCAAAGGCAGCGCGCTCTTTCGCGGCTTTCGCCTCAGACCGGGCGCGATCATGGGTGACGCGCGCATAGATACGGTCGCGGTGGGGATGTGCGTCAATGGCGGCCAGATAAGTTTCGGTCAGTTCAACGGGGTCGATTTGCCCCTTCCCGATCCCACGGCCCAAATCACAGGCCGTCATGGTTAGCCATTCCTGCATCACACCCCTCCTTGCGTCTGACTTTCTGGGACGGTAGCGACAGGACCGCACATGGACAATCCCGAAAGGGCGCGCATATTGCAGGGCATGACACAGGCATCGAAAATCCTGATCGTGGGCGGAGGCCTGAACGGCGCGGCCCTTGCATTGGCACTGGCGCAAACCGGGCATTCTGTTTGCGTGATTGACACGTTGGGCGAAAAGGTCCGCAAGAACGCGGCATTCGACGGGCGGTCTTATGCGCTGGCGCTGGCGTCCAAGCGGTTGCTTGACGCAATCGGTGTGTGGGAGCGGGTCGAGGAACATGCCCAGCCCATGCTTGAGATCAAGGTAACCGATGGTCATGCGGGTATCGGGCCGTCACCCTTTTTCATGCATTTCGACCATGCCGAGATCGAGGAAGGCCCGATGGGTTATATGGTCGAAGATCGCCACCTGCGCCGCGCGTTTCTTGAGGCGATGGCGAAAGACAATGCGATCATCCAGATCAACGGCAGAACGGTCGTTTCGCAACAGGTCGATGCAACTGGTGTGACGTTGACGCTGGATGATGATGCGAGTGTTGAGGGTCATCTGATCGTAGGCTGCGACGGGCGCAGTAGTGGAACTGCATCCCGCGCCGGGATCAAGCGTACCGGTTGGGACTACGGCCAAACAGCCCTTGTCTGCGCAATTGAACACGACCTGCCGCATCACGGCATTGCACATCAGTTCTTCATGCCCCCCGGCCCACTTGCGATCCTGCCACTGACCGGCAATCGCAGCTCGATCGTCTGGAGCGAACGCACCGAGGCAGCGCAGCGCATCAACGCCCTGCCCGAGGCCGACTATTTGCAGGTCTTGCGCCCTCGGTTCGGGGATTTTCTGGGCGACATCCGCCTGCAGGGCGACCGCTTCACCTATCCATTGAACCTGACCATAGCCAATTCCTTCATCTCGGATCGCCTTGCCCTTGTGGGCGATGCCGCACACGGGATGCACCCCATTGCAGGCCAGGGCCTGAACGCCGGGCTGCGGGACGTGGGTGCCTTGGCCGAAGTGCTGACCTTGGCCGGACGGCGCGGCGAGGATATCGGGTCGGTTCTGGTGCTGGAGCGCTATCAGGAATGGCGGCGGTTCGACACGGCCTCACTGGCCATGGCAACCGATATGTTCAACAAGCTGTTTTCGAATGACAACCCGCTGCTGCGCCTTGGGCGGGACATAGGGATGGGCATTGTCGGATCCCTGCCCGGCCTGCGCCGGGGCTTTGTTCGCGAAGCCGCCGGGTTGACCGGCGACCTGCCGAAGCTATTGCAAGGACGGGCAATCTAGAACATTCGTGAGCGCTCAGAACCGCTCAGTCCAGAGCGCGCGCCTCATCGACCAACATAACGGGGATGCCGTTGCGGATCGGAAAGGCCAGACCCGCGGCCTTTGACACCAGTTCCTGCTTATCCGCATCATAGTGCAGCGTCGTATGCGTCTGAGGGCAAATCAGCGCTTCAAGCATGTGGCGGTCGAAGGCGTGTTCAGTCTCGCTCATTGCAGTTTTTCCTCATTTGATCCGCCCCGCAGCGCGAATTCGATCAATGTCACCAGCGTCTCACGCCTTGTGCGCAGACAGGGGGCCTCTAGCAGGGCCTGTTTGTCCTCCGGATCGAAATCCATCAGCATCGACAGAGAATTTACCAAGAGCTCATCATCTGCTTCTTTCAGCGAATCCCAATCGGTCGACAGATCACGCGAGTCGAAGAAGCGTTCCAGCAGGTTCAAAAAGCGGCTGCGGTCGAACACATCGTCCTTCTCGGCCTTGCCAAGATCGCGGTCAAATCCCTCCCAGGACACTTCGCACCGGCGATAGGGTGTGAAGGCGTCCAGTTCGGACTTGATACGGAACCGGGACACACCGGTCAGGGTGATCAGATAGCGGCCATCCTCAGTCTCGGAGAATTGCGTGACACGACCGGCGCAACCGATCCGATGCAGCTTTGTGTCATCGCTTAGCGAGGGGTTCGGCTGAACCATTCCGATCAGCCGCTCCTTTGTTTTCAGGGCATCGTCCAGCATCTGAAGGTAGCGCGGCTCGAAGATGTGCAACGGCAGTCGCGACCGAGGCAGCAGCAGCGCCCCGGGCAGTGGAAACACGGATATCGTATCCGGCAAGTCGGCGGGATGAATCATAGACCCGAGTCTAGCTCTGATCCGAAATTAGGCAAATATCATCGAGCTGAGTTTGCGCCGCCCGTTCAGAACAATCGGATCATTGGGCTTGAGCGCATCGAAGATCGTGAACAACTGCGTTTTGGCAGCGCCCTCATTCCACTCACGATCGCGGCGGAACAGCTCCAACAGCTGCGTCACGGCCTCTTCCACATCGCCATTGGCGTGCAGGGCCTGCGCCAGATCGAACCGGGTCTGATGATTGTCCGGCTCGGCCTCAACGGCAGCGGTCAGCTCGGCCACTGGGCCCGCATCCGCCGCCTGCTTGGCCAGTTCCAACTGAGCATGGGCAGCTTCGAGTTCCGGAGTGTTTGAGATCTCGGCGGGGGCACCGTTCAGGATCGCCTCGGCCTGTTCCAGATCGCCCGAGGCAATATGCGCACGCACCAGACCACCATAGGCAGCGGCATGGTTGGGGTCTTCGCCCAGAATCGCGGCAAAGGTCTGCGCCGCATCCACGTCTGCGCCTTCTGCCAGCATTTCCTCGGCTGCTTGTACGGCATCCTCCAGTTGACCACCGGGGCTTTCGCCACCGGCCGCCTCGATCACGCGGTCGATAAATGCTTTGATCTCGGACCCCGGCAAAGCGCCTTGAAAGCCGTCCACCGGCTGACCCTTGAAGAATGCATAGACGGTCGGAATCGACTGAATGCGCATCTGAGACGCGATCATTTGCGCCTCATCTACGTTAATTTTGACCATTTTGACCGCGCCTTTTGCCGCGGTCACCGCTTCTTCAAGCGCGGGCCCAAGCGTCTTGCAAGGCCCACACCAAGGTGCCCAGAAATCCACGATCACCGGAATTTCCTGCGAAGCCTCGACAACATCCTCCATAAAGGTGGCTTCGCTGCTGTCCTTGATCAGATCGGTGGCTGAGGTGCTTTCCGCGCCGCTCAGAAGGTCCATGGCATTCACTCTCCGGTTCAAACGTGCGCCCTATATGCAGTCCCTTGCTGCAGAAACCAAGAGCCGAGTTGCAAGTCTAAAGGTCGAAACTGGCGAAAACGGGGGCGTGGTCGCTTGGTTTTTCCCACCCGCGCGCATCGCGCAGGACACGGCTGGAATGCCCCGCGTTCGAGATATCCGGCGTGGCCCAAACGTGATCCAGTCGCCGGCCCTTGTCAGCTGCGTCCCAATCGCGCGCCCGGTAGGACCACCAACTATAAAGCTGCCCTTCAGGGATGTCCTGCCGGGTGATATCGATCCAACCGCCCGCATCTTGTGTTTCAGCCAATGCCTCAACCTCAATCGGCGTGTGCGAGACGACCTTGAGCAGTTGTTTGTGCGACCACACATCGTCCTTGCGCGGGGCGATGTTCAGATCACCAACCAGAATGGATTTTTCAGGCTTTTCCGCATGGAACCAGTCGCGCATATCGGTTAGGTAGTCGAGCTTTTGCCCGAACTTCTCGTTCACCTCTCGATCCGGCACATCCCCGCCTGCAGGGACATAGAAGTTTTGGATGGTGACGCCATTTTCCAAGCGGGCCGCGATGTGACGAGCATGGCCAAGACCGGCGAAATCTTTGTCGCCGACCTCTTCCATCGGGATGCGCGACAGAATGGCGACACCGTTGTATCCCTTCTGCCCACGGGCCACCATGTGAGTATAACCCAGCTCAGCAAACCCTTCGGTCGGAATCTTTTCAACCGGAGACTTGCATTCCTGCAAACACAGCACATCCGGAGCCTCTTCCTGCAGCAATTTCAGCACGATAGGCTCGCGCAGGCGGACCGAGTTGATGTTCCAGGTGGCAAGGGTGAAGGGCATAATAGGGGAATCCTTTGTCGAAGCCGGGCTTGGCGTGGCACGGCGTTGGGCGCCACGAGAACAGGCCATAAACGGCTAGGGTTCGTCAATGACTGCTATGCGGACTGAGCTTTTGATGCGCTCAGTCCGCGTCGCCGAAATAGACGAAACTCATTTTGTTGCCATCAAGGTCTCGGACGTAAGCTCCATAGAAGTCAGGGCCATATTGCGGGCGTGGTCCCGGCTCCCCTTCGTTGGTTCCGCCAGCAGAGAGAGCCGCCGCATGGGCTGCCTGCACTTCTTCTTCGCTTTCGCACAGCAAACCGACCATATTCCCATTGCCTGGCGTTGCTGCTTCCTTGTTGTACGGCGGAGCGACCCAAATCCGCCCACCACCGCGCAGACCATAGCAAAACCCATGGGGCATGAATTCCATAACCACCGTTCCACCAATCAGGGGCAAGACGGCATCGAAGTAATCCCTCGCCTTTGCTACATCGTTTGAACCGATCATCACGTAATTTAGGGACATAGTATACCTCGCGAAATATATGGAACATATCGGGAACAAATGACATTCCGTCGACCGTAGTGCAACCCCTGAATTGCGGAGGTCGCAAAAGGACCCATACCTCAGACACTGGTTCAACTGACGCATCTTGCCGATTGAACAAACATTTTCTGAGCGGGTAGTGATAGGCAGCCCAACGCCGGGGCATGAGCGATTGTGGACACGCTCAACGAAAAAAAGCCGGGCCATCTGGCCCGGCAGTCCAACAGGGAGGTACATGTCATTACCCGGACATGCACGGGTTGGGAGTAACCTAATTATGACTTCAGCGTATCACTTTGATCCAAATCAATCCACCTCGGATCAAGATACCAGTCGATATCCACCTGACTCTGTGACCAAAAGGCGAGCATTTGACGGATCAGGCTCGATTTTCTGACGCAGGCGGTAGATATGCGTCTCGAGCGTGTGGGTCGTCACACCCGCGTTATAGCCCCAGACCTCATGTAGCAGGACGTCGCGCGCCACCACACCATCGGTCGAGCGGTAGAGGAACTTGAGGATGTTGGTTTCCTTCTCGGTCAGACGGATTTTCCGGTCTTCCTCGGTGATCAGCATCTTCATTGCAGGCTTGAACGTGTAGGGGCCAAGTACGAATACGGCATCTTCGGACTGTTCATGCTGACGCAACTGCGCGCGGATGCGGGCCAGCAAAACCGGGAATTTGAAGGGCTTGGGGACATAGTCATTGGCACCGGCATCCAGACCCAGGATCGTGTCCGCGTCACTGTCATGGCCGGTCAGCATCAGGATCGGGCTTTTGACACCCTGCTTACGCATCAGGCGGCACAGCTCTCGACCGTCCGTGTCGGGAAGACCCACATCCAGAATCACGAGGTCATAGATCGCTTCACGCGCACGCTCCATTGCGGACGCTCCGTCAGAGGCTTCGAACACGTCGAAATCCTCGGTCATCACGAGTTGCTCGCTGAGCGCCTCGCGCAGGTCCTCGTCATCATCCACCAACAGGATTTTCTTGAGCTGAGCCATTCTTGGGTCCTCCAAAGCCTTTCCCATCACTTGCGTGTGGAATATGCAATCAACAAGATTTACTGCAACCGTCTCACGCCTTCGTGTCAGACGCAGCGGAAATGTTTCACAATTCCAGCCGAAAGCGCTAGGAAAAGGGTCGAACGTTATAGGGTAACATAGATGAGTCTCATCCCCGATATCACCGAATTGCTGGCGCGCGCGCGGGCTGACCTGCGGATGGGCGTGCCAATCGCGCTGGTGGATGACAATGGCGGCAGCGTTCTGGCCATCTCGGCCGAAACCATCACGCCCCAGAGACTGGCCGATCTGCGCAGTTTGGGTGGGGCACCTGTTGTGGCCATCACCGGGCGACGGGCGGAAACGCTGAAAGCGCGCGCTTACGATGGCGATCTGGCGCGGGTGTTGATCCCTGCAGATGCAGACATGGCATGGGTTCAGGCCGTGGCGGACCCATCGGACGATCTGAATGCGCCGATGAAAGGCCCCCTGATGACCGAGAGGCAAGGCAATGCCAATCTGCACCGCATTGCTATCGCGCTGGCCAAATCCGCCCGATTGCTGCCTGCCGCCGTGGTGCTGCCGGTCGAAGACGGTCGTAATTTCGTGGCAACCCACGGTTTGACTTGCATAGATCACTCCCGGGCCGCGCCGCATCTGGCAGATCGCAGCGCCCTGCACCCGGTTGTCGCCGCGCGCTTGCCGATGGAGGTGTCCGAGGCCGGTCGGTTGCACGTTTTCCGCCCTGAAGACGGCGGGGAAGAGCACTACGCGGTCGAGGTCGGGCGACCGGATCGCAGCAAGCCCGTCTTGGCTCGGCTTCATTCGGCGTGTTTTACAGGCGACATCATGGGCAGTCTGAAATGCGACTGCGGCCCTCAGCTGCGCGGCGCGCTAGCTCAGATGGGTGCCGAGGGAGCCGGAGTGTTGCTCTATCTGAACCAGGAAGGGCGCGGAATCGGGCTGGCCAACAAGATGCGCGCTTATTTCCTGCAAGATCAGGGCTTTGACACGGTCGAAGCCAACCACCGCCTTGGGTTTGAAGACGATGAGCGCGATTTCCGCCTCGGGTCGGATATTCTGAAATCGCTGGGCTTCAGCTCGGTCCGGTTGCTGACCAACAATCCCGCGAAGATCGCCATGATGGAGCGCACGGGGATCGCCGTCGCCGAGCGGGTTCCGCTGAAAGTCGGGGAAACCGCCCATAACCGCGGATATCTTGAGACCAAGGCTGCGAAATCCGGGCATTTGCTGTGACACCCGCAGATTTGGTGCTGACCCCCCGGGGTATTCGGTTCCGGGGGCGGTCCTTTCCCTGCTCAATCGGGAAAGGTGGGCGGAGCACCGCCAAACGCGAAGGCGATGGCGCCACGCCGGTCGGCGTCCATCGCATTGTCGGCATGCTCTACCGCGCGGATCGGATCTCGGCGCCTGCGTCATGGGCCATTCCGATCGGCCCGCAAGACCTGTGGTCGGACGATTCGAAAGACAGTCGTTACAACCAACTGGTCACTGCCCCCTATCCGTTCAGCCACGAACGGTTGCGCCGCGCGGACCCTCTCTATGATCTGGTGCTGCTGACCGATTGGAATTGGCCGAATGCGGTGCCGGGCAAAGGCTCTGCCATCTTCCTGCACCAATGGCGGAGACCGGGTTATCCGACCGAGGGCTGTGTCGCCTTCCGTCGCGACCACCTGCGCTGGATAGCCGAGCGGATCACGCCCGGCACCCGCCTGATCATTCCTGAGGTCTGACCCGTTCGCCAAAGATGGCCGAGCCGACGCGCACATGGGTGGCCCCCAGCGCTATCGCCTGTTCGAAATCGCCGCTCATACCCATCGAAAGACCCTCGAGGTCATTGCGGGCAGCAATCTTCGCCAGCAAGGCAAAATGCAGCGCGGGTTCTTCCTCGACCGGCGGGATGCACATCAGACCGCGTATGGGCAGGTCCAGCGCCCGGCATTCTGCAATGAACCCATCCGCAACTGCAGGAAGGATACCGGCCTTCTGTTCCTCTTCCCCCGTATTGACCTGAATGAAGAGGTCCGGACAGGACCCAAGCTCCTGCGCCAACCGTGCCAGAGTTTTCGCCAACTTCGGGCGATCGACCGAGTGGATAGCGTCGCAAAGCTCCATCGCCTGACGGGCTTTGTTGGTTTGCAGCGGGCCGATGAGGTGAAGATCAACGCCTTCGAATTGCTCCTTGAACGCGGGCCATTTGCCGGCCGCTTCCTGCACGCGGTTCTCTCCAAAGCACCGGTGGCCTTGCTCCAGCACATCCTGCACACGCTCATTTGGCTGCACTTTGGATACGGCAATCAGCTTCACCGACCCAGCAGCCCGCCCGGCCTTGGCTTCGGCTTTAGCGATACGGGCGGAAATCTCTGACAGCGACATGGTGATCCTCAAATCTGATTTGCAGCGAGACAAACACCAAGTCGGCGCAAAAGAAAAGGGCGGGTCCGAAGACCCGCCCTAGAACCGTGTGGTTCAGATCAACTTAGAAGTTGAACTGGGCACCAAAGTCGGCGCGGACAAAGCTGTCTGCTTCGCCTTCTTTGATTTGGCCGATACCACCGCGCAGCGATACACCGCCACCCAGGTCGTAGTGAGCGCCGATACCAACGTTGCGGGTATCGCCATCAGCCGAACCGTCACCGTAGACGAACTGGATGGTGGTCGCAGCGCCAACGTTGTAGGCAACCGACAGACCGTATGCAGTGCCGTCGGTGGCATCTACTTCGGTGTTATCGTCTGCAACAAACAGAGTACCTGCGAAGTCGCCGAACTCAGCACCCAAGGTGAAAACGAGCAGGCTTGGGTCGTCACCCGAGCCACCGTCGGTCTGACCGTAGGCCAGAGCGGCAGTGATGTTGTCGAAGGTGTAGGTTGCGCTGATGTCCCAACGGTCTCCATCTTCTTCAACCAGGTCAAGTGTACCGACAGTTGCTGGCGCAACCGGAGCAGTCGGGTTGCTTGCAGTGATGGTTGCAGCTTGGTCGTACGACGCGCCGAATGCGAAGTCACCAACAGCGTACTGGAAGAATACGCCGTTTACGCCTGCGCCCGACGAGCTGTAGGTTGCGAAGCTATAGTCAACACCCGAGTACTGACCCAGGAATGTTTCCAGACCAACTTCGTAGCCGTAGTAGTTTGCAAGGTTGTCGAACGAACCGGCGATGTTGCCGGCGTCAACACGCAGACCACCGAAGATAACCGAGTAACGTGCGCCGTTCAGCTGAGCTGTACCAGCTTCGCCTTGGCCATCGTCGTCAGCCTGTACACGAATACGACCTTCGAAGCGAACACCGCCATCGGTTTCTGCGATGCCGTCAATGTTCAGACGGAAACGCGAAACCAGGATCACGTCGTCAGATTCAGTCGTACCTGCATAGGAGACGTCATCGGAAGTACCCGGCACGCCGTCGGCGCCAGCATCGGTAAGGGTGGTGGTTCGCGTACGGTCTTCCTGGTAACCCAGACCGAACCGGCCGTAACCGCTGAAGTTAACTTCAGCTGCTGCAACGCCTGCGGTCGCTACCAGCGCCGTCGTTGCGAAGAGAACTTTTTTCATCTTGTTTCCCTCGGTTTCAAAAAGTTTATCTACTCGACACATGCAAAGCATATGTCTCAGCACGGACATCGTTTCGCTCTTTTCCCCCCCTTTGTGCAAGGTTGGCCTAAATACCGGGGCCGCATTGAAGTTGGATTGGTGCAAGGATGCCACAGTCCTGATCACCGCCCTGTCACGCGGATATAGTGGGATTTGATAAGAATAGGCTTGTTGCGCAAAGGGTCCTTGGCTAGGAGTAGCTTCCAATGACCGCAAATATAGCGAAACAGGACCGACCGACGATGCGCTTGCCAACGACTTTGGGTTTGATCTTTCTGACTGCCACTCTTGCAGCATGCGGACAGAATCGCAGCGCCGTCACCAACCCGGACCTGCTTACCTCGAACAGCACTCGCACAGATGAGCGCGAGCTGAATGATCCAGAACGCACGTCGATCTGGGATATCTTCGGCCCCAACAATGCCGAGCAGACTACCAACGTGAACCGCTACCTATGGGCGGCGTCGCTGGATGTTCTGAATTTCCTGCCCGTGCAAGAGGTTGATCCCTTTACCGGTGTAATCGTAACGGGTTACGGCACCCCTCCGGGCGGCGGGCGGCAGTATCGCGCCACCGTGCATATTAGCGACCCGGCGCTTGCCGCACGTTCCCTTTCGGTTGCGCTGCAGTCCAGCGGGGGCTCTCCGGTCAGCGCCGCAACCACCCGCGCGGTCGAGGATGCAATCCTCTCGCGCGCAAGACAGCTACGGATTGCAGACAACAAGTTCTAGCAACCCGATCAAAATCGCTCTAAAGACCACGCCGGGTTCCTACCCGGCGTTTTCAGTTACGAAGGACCGCATGATGTCGCGCTACTCGGCCAGTGAAATCGAAGCAAAATGGCAAGAGGCCTGGGACAAGGCCGGAATCTTCACCGCCGACCACAAGGCGGACAAGCCGAAATACTACGTGCTTGAGATGTTCCCCTACCCGTCTGGCCGAATCCATATGGGTCACGTGCGCAACTACACGATGGGCGACGTGATCGCGCGGCACAAGCTGGCGACCGGCCACAACGTCTTGCACCCGATGGGATGGGACGCGTTCGGGATGCCGGCAGAAAACGCTGCGATGGCGATTGGCGGCCACCCAAAAGACTGGACCTATGGCAACATCGCCGACATGCGCGGGCAGATGAAGCCTTTGGGTCTGTCGATCGACTGGTCGCGCGAATTCGCCACCTGTGACCCGGAATATTATGGCCAGCAACAAGCACTGTTCCTCGATATGCTCGAAGCCGGTCTGGTCTACCGCAAGAACGCCGTCGTGAACTGGGACCCGGTCGATATGACCGTTCTGGCCAACGAGCAGGTCGAAAACGGACGCGGCTGGCGCTCGGGCGCTTTGGTGGAAAGGCGCGAGCTGACGCAATGGTTCTTCAAGATCTCGGACTATTCCGAGGAGCTGCTGGACGCCCTGGACACGCTTGAGAACTGGCCCGCCAAAGTCCGACTGATGCAGGAGAACTGGATCGGCAAGTCGCGTGGCCTGCAATTTGGCTTTGAACGCATCGATGGAGGTGAGCCGATCACCGTATACACGACTCGCCCCGACACCCTGCTAGGCGCGTCTTTTGTCGGCATCTCGCCAGATCACCCGATTGCCAAACAGCTTGAGGCTGAAAACCCAGAAGTCGCTGAATTCGTTTCTGAATGCCGCAAAGGTGGCACCACAGAAGAAGCGATCGAGACTGCCGAGAAGCTGGGCTATGACACTGGCATCAAGGTCAAGCACCCTCTGGACCCGAACTGGGAACTGCCGGTCTGGATCGCAAACTTCATCCTGATGGATTACGGCACCGGCGCGATTTTCGCCTGCCCGGCCCATGACCAGCGCGATCTGGATTTCTGCCGCAAATACGGCCTGCCCGTGGTCGATACGTTCTTTGCGCTGGACGATGAGTCTCCGGTCGACAAGCTCGCATTCGTTCCGCCAAAAACCGAGAAAGTCCGCTGGGTCAACCATTTTGCGGGCCTGACTGAGGCAACCGGCGAAGAGGCCATCAACGCCACCGTCGATTTTGCCGAAAAGGCCGGTTGGGGCGAAGGTGTCACCAAATTCCGCCTGCGCGACTGGGGTCTTAGCCGCCAGCGCTACTGGGGCTGCCCGATTCCCGTGGTTCACTGCGAAAAATGCGGCACGGTCCCCGAGAAGAAAGAGAACCTGCCGATCGAGCTGCCCTATGATGACGGCAACGGCAAAGCCATCGACTTCTCGATCCCCGGCAATCCGCTGGACCGTCACCCCAGCTGGAGGGATACGCCCTGCCCATCCTGTGGCGCACCGGCCAAGCGTGAAACAGACACGATGGACACGTTCGTCGATTCGTCCTGGTACTACGCCCGCTTCACCGCTCCGCGCGCGGAAACCCCGACCGATCTGGCTGAGGCCGAGTACTGGATGAATGTGGACCAGTATATCGGCGGTATTGAGCATGCGATTCTGCACCTGCTCTATTCCCGGTTTTTCGCCCGCGCCATGCAGATCACCGGCCATCTTCCGAAAAAGGCCATCGAGCCGTTCAATGCACTGTTTACCCAGGGCATGGTCACGCATGAGATCTACCAGACGCGCGACGCCAATGGCCGCCCTGTCTATCACCTGCCCGAGGACGTGACCGACGGCAAATTGGCCGATGGCACCAAGGTTGAAATCATCCCTTCGGCGAAAATGTCGAAATCCAAGAAAAACGTCGTGGACCCGGTCAGCATCATCTCGGCCTTCGGCGCAGATACTGCCCGTTGGTTCGTCCTGTCCGATTCGCCGCCCGAGCGGGACGTGGAATGGACAGCCTCCGGTGCCGAGGCTGCATTCAAGCACCTCAGCCGAGTACATCGCATCGCCTCCGAGATCGCCGAGTCGGACGTTCCGGGCAATGGAGAAGACGAAACCCTGCTGCGCGAGATGCACAAAGCGATCCATGATGTGTCGGGGGGTGTCGAATCCTTTGGCTTCAACGCCTCGATTGCCAAGCTTTATGCCTTTACCAATACTCTGGCGAAGTCGAAAGCAGGGACCGTGGCCAAGCGCGAAGCCGCTCAGACGTTGGCACAGTTGATGTCGCCGATGACGCCGCACCTGTCCGAGGAACTCTGGCAGCTGCTGGGTGGTGAGGGTCTTGTGGCAACCGCTGTTTGGCCGGTAGCGGATGAGGCGATGCTGGTCGATGACACCATCACCCTGCCGATCCAGATCAACGGCAAACGCCGCGCGGAAATCAGCGTTCCCAAGGATATGCCCAAGGATGAGGTTGAAAAAATCGCGCTCAGCACCGAAGCTGTGCAAAAGGCGTTGGAGGGAGCCGCGCCGAAGAAGGTGATTGTTGTCCCGGGCCGGATCGTGAATGTCGTCGTTTAACCGCAGAAGTTTTTTGTTTGCCCCGCTGGCTGCCTGTTTTCTTGGGGCCGCCTGCGGGTTTGAGCCGATCTATGCGCCCGGAGGGGCGGGCTCAGAACTGTTTGGCAAGGTAGAGGTATCGGCCCCGAACACGGTCGAGAGTTACCTGCTGGTTCAGAACCTCGAACAAAAGCTCGGGCGCAGCGCGACCTCAGGCAATGCCTACCGTCTGGATGTCCGTGTTGAGACCGCCGTCCAGGCTGCTGCGATCACGTCCACCAACGAAATCAACCGTTTGTCCATCGACGGGCGCGCCGAATACACGCTGAAATCGAATGAAACCGGGCAGATTCTGGCCTCGGGCGCAGTGACGGATTTCGTAGGCTATTCGGCGGCAGGTTCCAGCGTTTCGACCCTTGCGGATGAGCGCGACGCCCGAGAGCGCCTGATGATGATTCTGTCCGACCAGATCGTCAATCGCCTCTATGCGACGCCGGGCCTGACCTCATGAAGTTGAGCCCGCGCGAGGCTGACGGGTATTTTGCCAGACCGGACGCGGACAAAACCGGGCTTCTGATCTACGGCGCCGACACCATGCGCGTGGCTTTGAAGCGCCAGCAGGTGCTGACCGCGCTGCTTGGGGCAAATGCCGAAGAAGAGATGCGTCTGACCCGAATGCCAGGCAGCGATCTGCGCGGCGACCCGGCGCTATTGCTGGATGCGGTCAAAGCGGTTGGATTTTTCCCGGGCCCGCGCGCGGTGTTCGTGGAAGAGGCAACCGATACCGCCGCGCCCGCGATCCTTGCTGCGCTTGAGGATTGGACGCCCGGAGATGCTCAGATCATCGTGACTGCGGGGCAATTGAAAGCCAGCTCGAAAATCCGCAAGGCCTTCGAATCGCATCCGGCAGCTTATGCGGTGGGCATCTATGACGATCCGCCCTCTCGGGCCGAGGTCGAACGGATTCTGACTCAGGCCGGACTACAAAACATCCCGCGCGACGCGATGTCGGCGCTGGGAGAGTTGGCGGTCAGCCTCAGCCCCGGTGATTTTACCCAAACGGTCGAGAAGCTGTCGCTTTATAAACGCGGCGACGAGAGCGAACTCAGCCTTGAAGACATCGAAGCCTGCGCGCCCCGCTCGACCGAGGCCGCGCTGGATGATGTATTGAACGTGGTCGCCGAAGGCCGCGCCGGAGAAATAGGCCCGCTGATCCGTCGCCTGCAGGCGCAGGGCACCAACGGGGTGACGCTGTGCATCGGCGCGACCAGGCATTTCCGCACGCTTTACGCCTGTGCCTCCGACCCCGGTGGGGCGGCGCAAGGGATCGGCAAATTGCGCCCGCCCGTCTATGGCAAAAGACGCGACCGTATTTTGCGGCAGGCTCAAGGGTGGGGTGCGCCCAAGCTGCAGACAGCGCTGACAGTGCTGACAGATACCGACCTGTCGCTGCGCTCGGCGGGGCAAACGGCTCCTGCGATGGCCTTGGTCGAACGCGCGATGATCCGGCTGGCGATGCTGGCCCGGTCGCGTTAGCGGTTCAACCAGTCCGCCGCAACCCGTCCAGCCCAGCGCCCGGTCGCCAGACAGGCCGTGAGAAGGTAGCCGCCAGTGGGTGCCTCCCAATCCAACATCTCACCGGCACAGAACACTCCGGGCATCGCGCTCAGCATCAATCCGTCGGTCATGGCAGCGCGTGTGATCCCTCCAGCGGTTGAGATCGCCTCATCCATCGGGCGCAATCCTGCGTGGCGTACCGGCAGGGCTTTGATCAGTGCGGCGACGTCGTCGGGTGCGTTTGGAAGGGGACGGGCGAACTCCATCAGCAAGGCAGTTCGCACCGGCCCCAGTTTCAGAGCTTTGCGCAGGTGATTGGACAAGCTCGCCTTGCCGCGCGGTTTTGCCATTCGTGCCGCCACTTCTGAGACAGGCAGGTCAGGCATCAAATCGATCGACAGGGGCGCACCCTCTCGCACGGGCTTGCAGATAGAGTAGATACCCCCGCCTTCCAAGCCGCGGGCCGATACCACTGCCTCGCCGCGTGTGCGCTGGGTTCCGGCTTGTAGCGCGACACCTTTGATGGGCGCCCCAAAATGCGCGGTCATGTGATCCGACCAGTCGACCAATAACCCAGCATTTGCCGGTGCAAAGGGCGCAAGCTGCACACCTTTATCTGCCAGCCATGGCGCCCAAGCTCCATCCGAGCCCAACCGCGCCCAGCTGGCCCCGCCCATGGCAAGCACAGTTGCGTCGGGCTGCAGCCGTTGCGGACCATCCTGGGTATCAAAAACCAGCGCTTGCCCCTCCCACCCTGTCCATCGCCAGCGGGTTCGGATCTCGACACCGCGATCAGCCAGACGCGCGAGCCATGCGCGCAGCAAGGGTGAGGCTTTCATAACGGTTGGAAAAACACGGCCTGTTGAGCCGGTGAAAAGCTCTTGCCCCAAGTCGCGCGCCCAGTCCTGTACAGCCTGCGCGTCGAACTCAGCCAGCATCGGGCGCAGCCAGCCTGCGGCTTCATCAAAAGATTGAATAAGTGTCTCAAGGGACTCATCTTTGGTTAGGTTGAGACCCGACTTGCCCGCCATGAGGAACTTGCGCGCGACCGAGGGCTTGGCCTCGGCCACCAGAACCGAGTGACCGGCAAGGGCAAGCTGCTCGGCCGCCATCAACCCGGCCGGTCCTGCCCCGATCACCACTGCCTGCGCCATTCTCGCCCTCTTGCCTTCGCCGCCCGCAGGCGCATCATTCCCAACCATGACGAACAGCGATCCGATCTGCCCGCTTTGCGACCGCCCCATTCCCGATGGCGGCGGCAGCCTGCATCATCTGATCCCAAAACTCAAAGGAGGCAAGGGCGGGCCGACCGTTCTACTGCACCAGATCTGCCACAAAGAGGTCCACGCCACCCTGTCCGAGGCCGAGCTGGCGCGCAGCTTCAACACGGTCGAGGCCCTGCGCGCCCATCCAAGGCTTGAGAAATTCCTGAACTGGGTGCGCAAGCGTCCGCCCGGTTTCCGGTCGAAAGTTCCGGGCAAACGGCGCGGGCGCTGATCAGATCGCTTTGCGTTTGATTTGAATCGAAATACGTTGCCTCTCTCTGCGGTCGAACGCGCATTTCGATGATCTCACCTAAAGTAAAACGCAAAACGCTTTAGCCAGGCAGAACCGGATCGCCAAACGCATCCGAAAGTGCGGCGGGCAGATCCTCGACCTCGATCCCCTGATAGTCGGGAACAGGCGCAAATTGGGCTCCTTGCGCATGCTGGAACTCAAGAGTTGTGTAGGGGCGTTTCCAGAGCCACTCGCGATTCTCGACCGCCCAAAGGTCAGGATCGGGCGGAGACTCATGCGTGAAGGCATAGAAATGCAGGTCAAACCCATGGGCCGCCACATCCTGCATCGACAGCAGTTTCATACCCTGAGCACGACAAAACGCATCCTCGGCGGCGATATCCCCTGTGCGCAAGGTGATCTGACCCACTCGCGCCCCGGCGAACGGGGCCGCAGGGTCGGCAGCATTTTCCAGCCGGTTGCCTTCAAAATCATGTTGCAAAAGCTCGATCACAAAGCCTTCGGGGTCGCTGAGATGCGCCATATACCCGATATCGAGGAACTGACGCGGCTCGCTGACTGTATAACCTTTGGCCCGCAGCGCCTCGGCGGCCAGATCGACATCGGGCAGAGTGATCCCGATCTTCCAATAGCGATGCCCCTGATCGTGGGAATACCCCGTACCCCCCGGTAGCAGCAGCAGATCAGCATCTTCGCCGGCGTATCCCACACGCCAGGATTCGCCGATTTCCTGCACCGACATACCCAAAGCATCTCGATAGAACCCGGCCAGACGAGCCGGATCAGCGACGCGCAGCCTGACTGCGGACAATCTCAGCGACACAGCTCTGCAATCCCTGCCGCGATCTCTGGTTTGGCAGCCAGACTGTCGGCCACCATCTCGCGCGCCGTCGACAAAAGATCGTCCGACGAGACGATGCGATCCACCAGACCGAACACATACGCCTCGTCAGCCGAGATCTTCTGGCCCGACATCAGAATCAGTTTGGTACGCGCCGGACCAATCAATGCGGCCATGCGCTTGGGATCGGAAGGTTGCGGTAGAAAACCAAGCTTCATCACCGGATAGAAGAACTTGGCCGAAGGCACCGCGATTCGAAGGTCGCAGGCCAAGGCCATGCCGTTCGCGCCACCCGCAAGCGTTCCGTTCAGGGCCGCAACGGTCAGGCATGGCAGTGCCGCGATTGCACCCGACAACCGCTCCCAGACGACCGAGGTGGCAAGACCCGCGCGGGCTTCGTCCAGATCAGCACCGGCGCTGAAGACCTTGCCCGCGCCGGTCAGGATCAGGGCGCGCGCCTCGGTTGCGGCCTCGGCGATTTCGGCCAGTTCGGTCAGCATCGCGCCTGTCAGTGCATTGGCCTTGCCCGGATTGTTGATCGTGACGGTCCATAACCCGTCTTCCTTGGTCAGTTCAATCACGTCAGGCCGATCCTTTGGCGAATGTCGTCCTGGCGCAGCGAAATCTCAGCCCCCAGGTATTCGTCGGCGTCCGAAGAACACATCCACAGCAATGCCCGTGCGGGCCAATCCGCCGGGATGTGAACATCCCAGTCCAGCTGGCTGACAGGGTTGATGCCGCTGGCCTTGATGACACGCTGCATGTCAGTTGCCACTGTGCCCGGTGACAGGCCCATGGCGCGGATGCCGTTATGGCCCTCTTCCAGATGCAGGCATTCCGTCAGCATTTTCGCACCTGCTTTGGAACTGCAATAATGGCTCCATGCTTCAACCGGGTTCGAGGCAGCGCCGGAGGAAACGGTCAGAACCGTCCCTCCGCCCGCCGCCCGCATCACCGGCAGAGCGGCCCGCATTCCGTAGAAAACACCTTTGAGGTTGATATCAATGGCCTGGCTC
Organism: Ruegeria sp. B10; assembly: GCF_056539825.1. Taxonomy (NCBI): domain Bacteria; kingdom Pseudomonadati; phylum Pseudomonadota; class Alphaproteobacteria; order Rhodobacterales; family Roseobacteraceae; genus Ruegeria; species Ruegeria sp. B10. The sequence continues at coordinate 214,663 of NZ_JBQFVP010000007.1, read as the reverse complement.
CAGGCGCTGACATCGGCGTTCGACAGGTGAAAGATCGGCTCGATTACACCGGCATTGCCGATCAGAACGTCCAAACCGCCGAAACGCGCGACGCAATCCGCCACCGCTTGTTCGACCTGCGCGAAATCGCTGACGTCGCAGGCCAGTGCCATCGCATTGTCGCCCAAAGCGGCCGCAAGCGCGTCAATCTGATCATGACTACGGGCCACCAGCGCGACATTCGCCCCTGCTGCGGCAAACACGCGCGCGGCCTCGGCACCGATTCCGCGGCTGGCCCCTGTTATGAGTACTGTTTTTCCCTGCATTTAACGCTCCTCACGTCTTGGGCTGACCTTTGGCTACAGGCGTAACGCGGAAACGGGGAAAGGGTCCAGCCCTTGCCCCCTTGACGATGCCTGCCACAACCCCGACCATGCGCGCAAATTGATCAAGAAGGGTTACCTTATGTCTGTTTTCATCCGCCGCAGCTGTGGCGCCGTTTTGGCCTATGCCGTCGCAACTCAAGGTGCATACGCCGACCTTACCGCAAATGACGTCTGGAACGACTGGCAAGAGTATTTCCGGTCCGTAGGTTACACGGTCGAGGGCGAACCCAGCGCCGCTGGCGATGTCATGACCATCAACGATATGACCCTGTCCATGGACTTCCCCGAAGAGGACGGACAGTTCCAAATGACCATGCCCGAGGTCACGTTGACCGAAAACGGCGATGGCACCGTCAACGTCGGCTTCCCCGGTAGCTTTCCGATGGTCATTTCGGGCGGCGTCGAAGATGAACAGTTCACAGCAAACCTGACCTACAGCCAGACAGATTTGGAAATGGTTGTGTCAGGTGATCCGTCCGACATGACCTATGACTACTCGGCGGCAGCCCTCGGGATTGTGTTGGATTCGATCGAAGGCGGCGACGAGCCAATTCCCGAAGATGCGCTGGAAGGTGGTATCGAGTTTACGGGTATGGAAGGCACATCGCGCATGCTGATCGGCGAAAATCGCGAGATCACGCAGACACTCGACGCCGACCAAATGGCCTATAAGTTCAGTTTCAAAGACCCCGAGACTGGGGAATCGGGGTTGATTGACGGGGTTCTGAGCGACTTGACATCCAGCGGCGACAGTGTCCTGCCCTCTGGGTTCGATCTGGCCGATCCGCAGGCATTGTATGACGCAGGCTTCGCCTTTTCCGGCATGGTCGCCTATGGCTCGGGCAAGACAGACATCAGCGGCGTCAGCGAAGGTGAGCAATTCACCATGGCAAGCTCGTCCCAAGGTGGCCGACTTGAGGCCAGCGTAGATGGCAAACGTGTGGCCTACGACCTTGAACAGAATGACGCGAAACTGGCAGTAACTACGGGCGACCTGCCCTTTCCGATCGAAATCGCAATGGCGAAGGCGGGTCTGAACCTGAACATCCCGGTGCAGGAATCGGAGGAGGCCGCACCCTTCGCCTTCGGCCTGAACCTGACCGATTTCACCATGTCAGATGTCCTCTGGAGCATTTTCGACCCGGCAGGCAACCTGCCGCGCGATCCGGCCACCATTGCGCTGGACACGACCGGCACGGCGAAAGTTCTGTTGAACATCTTCGATCCTGAGCAGGCTGCAGCCCTTGAAGAAGAAGCAGAAGTCCCAGCCGAGCTGCATTCGCTGAAAATCAACGAATTGCTGGTCTCGATGGTTGGCGCGCGCTTGACCGGGGACGGTGATTTCACGTTGGACAACGAGAACCTCGACGAATTCGGCATGCCCATTCCGACTGGCGTTGCGAACCTGCAATTGGTTGGGGCCAACGCACTGATCGACAAACTGATCGGCATGGGCCTGATGTCCGACAACGACGCCTTGGGTGCGCGTATGATGATGGGCATGATGGCTGTTCCGGGTGATGAACCCGACACGCTGAATTCGACAATCGAATTCACTGAAGACGGTCAGATTAAGGCCAATGGTCAGCGCATTAAGTAATGATATCAGAGAGGGCCGCTAGTGATCGGCCCTCCCACACAATACCGTCAGGGTCTTGCGAGAGGCGCGGTGCAAGGCTAGGTCCTTGGCAACACATCCGGAGGCCGCATGACCCGCACACCAGAAGAAATCAGCCAGCAATTGCTTGACGCCGCACGCCTCGCCGGGGCCGAGGCGGCAGATGCCATCGTGATCGACGGATCATCCGTTTCGGTCGAAGTACGTGGCGGCGCTCTGGAACATGCGGAACGCTCAGAAGGCACCGATCTGGGGCTGCGGGTGTTTCTGGGTAAGCAACAGGCCATTGTTTCAAGCTCTGACAGCCGTCCCGAAACGCTGACGGCCATGGCCGAACGGGCTGTTGCCATGGCGCGCGAAGCGCCCGAGGACCCTTTCACAGGTCTGGCGGCCAGCGAGGAATTGACCAACGGCTGGGATCTCGACGCGCTTGAGCTGTTTGATCCCTCCCCGGAACCCTCTGCCGAAGCGCTGATGCAAGATGCCCTGGCGGCCGAGGCCGCTGCTCTGGCCGTGCAAGGCGTATCGCAAGTCTCGGACGCGGCGGCGGGCTATGGCACGCACCGGGTGCATCTGGCGGCCACCAACGGGTTTTCGGGCGGGTATGCGCGCAGCAGCCGGTCAACATCCTGCGTTGCGATCTCGGGCGAAGGCACCGGGATGGAGCGGGACTATGACGGCGACAGCCGCACCTTCCAAGCCGACTTGCGGGACGCCAAGGAGATCGGGCGGAAGGCCGGGGAACGCGCGGTCGAACAGGTTGGCGCGCGCCAGCCCGCAACGGGCAGTTTTCCGGTACTGTTTGACGAGCGCATTTCATCCTCACTGATCGGGCACTTACTGGCCGCCAGTAACGGCGCAGCGATCGCGCGAGGGGCGTCGTGGCTGCAGGATTGTCTGAGCGAACAGGTATTGCCCGAGCATCTGTCGCTGATCGAAGACCCGCACCGCCCACGTATCTCAGGCTCACGCCCGTTTGACGCCGAAGGGCTGGCAACGCGCCGCCGGGCAATTGTCGAGAACGGAGTGCTGACCGGATGGACGCTGGATCTGGCCAGCGCCCGCAAGCTTGGCATGACCTCAACAGGCAATGCAGCGCGCGGTGTCTCGGGGCCGCCCTCGCCAAGCAACTGGAACCTCAGCTTGACCCAAGGCACCCAAAGCCGCGCCGACCTGCTGCGCGATATGGGAACAGGGCTGCTGGTCACCTCTATGATCGGATCGACGATCAACCCCAATACGGGGGACTACTCGCGCGGGGCCTCGGGGTTTTGGGTCGAGAATGGCGAGATCACGCATCCGGTCAATGAATGCACCATCGCGGGCAACCTGCGCGACATGCTGAAACGGATCATCCCGGCCAATGACGCGCGCACTTATCTGTCGCGCGTTGTGCCCTCGGTGCTGATCGAAGGGATGACCCTTGCCGGCAACTGACCTGCCACTGCTGATTGACGCCGCACGCAAGGCCGGAGAGATCGCGACCCGTTTCTCGGGGGCGCAGGCGCAGCGTTGGGACAAGCCCGACGGTGCCGGGCCGGTTACCGAGGCCGATCTGGCCGTGAACGAAATGCTGGAACAGATGCTGCCCGCGGCGCGGCCCGACTATGGCTGGCTCAGCGAAGAGACCGAGGATACCGAGGACCGCCTGTCGCGGGACCGCGCCTTCATTGTCGACCCGATTGACGGCACCCGCAGTTTTGCCGAAGGCTCGCGCACCTGGGCACATTCGTTGGCCGTCACTGAGCACGGAGAAGTCACCGCAGCTGTGATCTACCTGCCCCTGCGCGACCTATTCTATGCGGCGGCGAAAGGTCAGGGGGCCACTCTGAACGGTGCGCCAATCCGCGCCTCGGAGGCTTCGACGCTTGGGGCTGCCACAATTCTTGCCGCCAAGCCCAACATGAACAGCCACCATTGGCGCGGTGGCGAGGTGCCGGAGTTTGACCGTGCCTATCGCCCGTCGCTGGCCTATCGCATGGCCCTGGTCGGTGAAGGGCGTTTTGACGGCATGTTGACCCTGCGACCCAGTTGGGAATGGGATATTGCGGCGGGCGACCTGATCATTCGCGAAGCCGGAGGGGTCTGCACTGATCGCGCGGGCCAGCCCCTTCGGTTCAACAACGCGCAGCCTCGGCTAAACGGCGTTCTGGCCGCGGCGCAGGACATCCACAACCAGCTTTCGTCCCGGCTTGATCCGAACGGCCCTGGCATCGCCGCATGAGCAAACCGCGATCTCTGAGTCTTGCGGCCTACCGTGTCCTGTCCTGGGGGGGGGCACAGCAAAGCATCCGACCGGATCAACCCCGCCCAGACGGAGAGCTTGTGTGGGTTCACATCGCAACCCGCGACCGCCTGCGTGCGATCAGTGACTTTTGCCTTAGACTGCAACAGGCCCGACCCGGCCTGTCGATCCTGCTGAGCGCCCCGCCCGAGATCGACCTGAGCCGCTGGACCGGAAGCCCCTTTCCCATGGTCAACCTACCCGCCGAACAAACCGGCGCGGCGCGGGCTTTTCTGGACCATTGGCACCCCGATCTGGGTCTTTGGGTCGGAGGGGGATTGATGCCCAGCATCATTACCCGCGCGGAAGAGCGCAAAGTCCCGATGCTTCTGATCGAGGCGCAGTTGGACGTCGTCTTGTCCCGCAATGCGCGGTGGCTGCCGGATATCAGCAGATATACGTTCGATTGCTTCGAACATATCCTCACCACCACTGACGAAACGGCCCGCCAGATCCGGCGGATGGGGGTTGCCTCCTCGAAAGTGCGCAAGGCGCCCCCACTGCAGTTCAGTCCGAACCCGCACCCCTGGCCCGAGGACGAATTGATCGAGACCAACCACGCCCTCGCCGGACGTCCGGTCTGGCTGGCGGCGCGGGTTCAGGCGAAAGAGTTCATCTCGGTCCTCAGTGCCCATCGGCAAGCGCTGCGCATTCTGCCGCGATTGGCGCTGATCTTGCACGTGGCGGATCGGGCCGAGGCCGCGCCGCTGCAGCGACGGCTTGAAACCATGGACTTGCGCTGTTCCAATTGGGATGACGGCGGCCCTATCGAGGACACGACGCAGGTGATTGTCAGCTCTGAGCCCGAAGATCTTGGCCTTTGGCAGCGTGTGTCACCTGTGTCCTTCATGGCCAGCTCGCTGGAACGCGGCGCGGGCGGGCAGGACCCGCTGGATGCTGTCGCGTTGGGATCGGCGGTTATCTATGGCCCTCATGTCGATATCTATCAGACGGTTTATGCCCGCCTTGCCGAGGCCGGTGCCGCCCATCCGGTCAAAACCGCGACCGAGCTTGGAGATGCGGTCGTCGCCCTTCTGGCCCCGGATCGCGCGGCGGGGATGGCGCTGGCAGGTTGGCAGGCGATCACCGAAGGGGCACCTCAGGCCGAGCGGCTAGTCGACATGCTGCAGGACCTTTTGGACCAGCGGAGTAACCACGATGCGCGCCCCTGACTTTTGGAACTCGGACCCCGCACGCCCGGCGCTGCGTGCCCGACTACTCAGCCCATTGGGGCGGCTATATGCGGCGGCGACGGCTCGCCGGGTCAGCTCTCATCCCGGGTTGAAACCGGGTGTGCCGGTAATCTGCATCGGCAACCTGAACGCAGGCGGAACCGGCAAGACCCCCACGGTGATCTGGGTGCTGGAACAGCTGCGCAACGCCTGGCACGAGCCGCATGTTGTCACGCGCGGCCATGGCGGTTCGCTGGAAGGCCCGGTTCGGGTTGACCCCACCAAACACAGCGCCGCGCAGGTCGGGGATGAGCCGCTTCTGCTGGCCATGTTCGCCGAGGTCTGGGTCGCCAAGGACCGTGCCGCAGGTGCGCGCGCCGCGGCCGAAGCGGGCGCAAGCGTGATCGTTCTGGATGATGGCTTCCAAAATCCCGCAGTCGCCAAAGACTTCTCGATCATTGTAGTGGATGCCCAGCGCGGATTCGGCAACGGGTTGTGCCTGCCAGCCGGTCCCCTGCGCGAACCCGTAGAGGTCGGCTTGAAACGCGCCGATCTGGTACTGTCATTGGGCGATACGCAAGCGCAAGAAGTCTTCGCCGCACAATGGGACCGCAAGCTAACGGTGCCTCATGCAACGGGCGTTGTCGCGCCGTTGCAAACCGGCATGGACTGGGCTGGATCGCGGGTTCTCGCTTTTGCCGGGATCGGTCACCCCGAGAAGTTCTTCCAGACCCTGCGCCAACAAGGGGCTGAGCTTTTGCGCACTGAGGCTCTCGACGATCATCAACCCCTGACCCCTGCGCTGATGACCCGGCTTGAAAATGAGGCACGTCTGCTTGGCGCTCAGATGGTGACTACAGAAAAAGACGCAGTGCGCCTGCCGCAAACCTTCCGCAACAAGGTCGTTACCCTACCCGTCCGGCTGCAAGTGAACGACCCAGAGCAGGTCAGAGAGATGATCCTGAAGGCGGCCCCATCCCCCAAGTGACCGAATTGGTCGGCCCGAGAACAGGCCGACCAAAGAGCAATTAGCTGCCCAACTCGTCTTCGATCAGCTTCTTGAAGTCCTCATAGGACTGGTTCGAAACCTTCTTGCCGTTCACAACAAAGGACGGGGTGCCCGTCACATCATCGCGTTCAGCGTTTTCCTGATACCAGGCCACCAGAGTCTGGGCGCGTGTGCCGTCCTGCAGGCAGGCCTCAAGCTGGTCATTGTCGATACCCGCCAGACGGCCGATCTTGCGCAGCTCATCCACGATCTCTGTTGGACCACCGGCGCGGGTCCATTCGGACTGGCCCTGATAGATCAGATCGGTGATGCCAAAAAACTTCTCAGGCCCTGCGCAGCGCGCAACCATCGACGCCCACAGGCCATAGCGGTCAAAGTAGACCTCACGATAGATGAACTTGACCTTGCCGGTGTCGATGAAGTCCTTCTTCAGCTGCTTATACGCCCCCTGATGGAAGGTGGCGCAATGCGGACAGGTATAGGAGGCATATTCGATGATCTCGACCGGCGCATCCTCGGCCCCCTGCACCATCTCGATGATTGTAGAGGTGTCGAGATTGGCCTCTTGCGCGATGGCGCTGCCGACCAGAGGATTGACGGAAGACGTGTTCGAAGCTGTCATCCAATAGCCACCAGCGGCTACGGCGACAGCCGCACAGATTACGGTTGCAATACGGCTCATTCTCAGCCCTTTCTCAGCGTTTCTGTTTGGATAAAACGTTGCGGCCCAGACGTTCAAGGGCCGCACGCAAATCTTCATCATGGACATCCTGCGAGACCCTTCCCGCTTCGGCCATGATTTCAGGTTTGATCTCTGGTTTCGCTTGTTTCGGCTTATGCTCGAAACTGGCTTGCCCCTCGGCAAATCCGGTCGGAGCGGTCTGGGTGATGCGCACACGGCTGATCGCGTTGTAGCCGTAAACGGCGTTCACCTTTCCGCGCAGTTGTTCTTTCTGCATTTCCAGCATGGGGGCCTGCGGCCCGGTTGTCAGCACGGTCAGGGTGGCCCCCATCCCGTTCCGGCCATAGCCCACATTCACGGGTCTTGCGATGGCGGCAGTGTCCTGGCCCACGATCTCGGCCCAGTGGGTCAGAAGGCGCGAAACCGCAAAGCCCCGGCTTTCGCCGGCGCGCCTGATCTGATCGTTCAGCAATGTCGCGGTGCGTTTGAACCCGCGGGTCGAAGAACGTCTGCGCTGCATCTGGTTTCCAACTCCTGCACGGCTATTGTAATAGGCAGGCCAGCAGGCGCCAGCGAAACTCGACAGTGAGATAGATAAAACTTGCGTGACAGCCCCGAATTTAACCCGAGCGCTGAATTGCTCAATTGGTATGACCGCCACGCGCGCGAGATGCCATGGCGTGTTGGCCCCGCCGATCGTGCCGCAGGCATGGTGCCGGACCCTTACCGAGTCTGGTTGTCCGAGGTCATGCTGCAACAGACGACCGTCGCTGCCGTACGGGACTATTTCACCCGCTTTACAACGCGCTGGCCCACAGTGCAGGCGCTGGCCGCAGCCCCCGATGATCAGGTCATGGGGGAATGGGCGGGCCTCGGATACTACGCCCGCGCCCGCAATCTGCTTAAGTGCGCCCGTGTTGTCGCGGAGAAGCACGACGGACAGTTCCCCGACACCCATGACGCGTTGTTGGAGCTGCCGGGGATCGGCCCCTACACCGCCGCGGCGATCTCGGCCATTGCGTTTGACCGGCCCGAAACCGTCTTGGATGGCAATGTCGAGCGGGTGATGGCACGGCTTTTCGATATTCACGACCCGTTGCCCGGATCAAAACCTGTTCTGAAAGAGAAAGCAGCTGCGCTGACACCGCAGCTGCGCCCCGGAGACTACGCCCAGGCCGTGATGGATCTGGGAGCCACAATCTGCACACCCAAATCCCCAGCCTGCGGAATCTGCCCCGTGCAAACCCCCTGCCTTGCCCGCGCTGCAGGCACACAGCCAGAGCTTCCGAAGAAAACGCCCAAAAAGCCCAAACCCACGCGATTCGGCCACGTTTACATCGCGCAACACCCAAACGGAACATTCCTGCTGGAACGCCGCCCTGACAGGGGTCTGCTGGGTGGCATGTTGGGCTGGCCCGGCTCGGACTGGTCCGAGGCCCCGCCCGAGGCCCCTCCGTTTTCGGCAGAGTGGCGCGTTCTGAACGGCGAGGTGCGCCATACATTCACGCATTTCCATCTGGTGCTGCGAATCTGGACCGCACCACTGCCCGAGGGCACCGAACCCGACGGGCTGACCCTATTGCCCAAGCATGACTTCAAGCCTAGCGACCTGCCGACAGTGATGCGCAAAGCCTACGACCTGTGGCGGGGTTAATAAGCCCGCTGGGCAAGCCCGAGCCGTCCGGCTAGGGTGCATCTGCCTATTCGGAGCATTATGGATGATCGCGACTCAAACCCTTTCGCGCTGGCAAGCCGCTCTGCCCTATTGGGTGTCCTTCCTGTTGATCCCGCTGATCTGGGCAACGGCCTTTGCGGGGGGTTGGTGGGTTTTGCTGATCCCCCTCTCCACATGGTGGGCCTTTGCGGTTCTGGACCGCTTGACCGGCCTAAACCTGCAAAACGCCGACCCTGAAACCCCCGATGATGCGCTGCATTGGTACATCCTGCTGACCAAGCTCTGGGTGCCTGTCCAATTCGTCACGCTGTTTGGCCTGATCTGGTACGCAACCCATAGCGATCACTTGTCGAGCTGGTCGAAGATCGGGCTGTTCTTCGGCATGGGCGTCATCTCAGGCACGATCGGCATCAACTACAGTCACGAGCTGATGCACCAGAAATCGCGGTCCGAACGTTGGCTAAGCGATCTCCTTCTCGCGATGGTCCTCTATTCTCATTTCCGGTCCGAGCATTTGCTGGTCCATCACCGCCACGTCGGCACCCCGCGCGACCCTGTAACTGCGCGCTACAATGAAGGCTTCCACCGCTTCTACCCTCGCGTGTTGCGGCAATGCTTGATCTCGGCCTTCCAAACCGAGCGCGACAAGCTGGCCCGCAAGGATCGCCCCTGGACTGACCGCTCTAACCCGTTCTGGCGCTACTGGGCACTGCAAACCGGCATGCTGATCCTCGCCGCCCTGATCGGAGGTTGGCCCGGCCTCGCCCTGTTCCTACTGCAAGCGGGCGTCGCGATCTGGCAGTTAGAGCTGGTCAACTACGTGGAACATTACGGGCTGACCCGAAAACATTTGGGCGAGGGCAAATACGAACACGTTCTGCCCCGGCATTCATGGAACGCCTCACAAAAAGCGTCGAACTGGCTGCTGATCAACCTGCAGCGCCACTCGGACCACCACTACAAACCCAATCGTCGCTTCCCGCTGCTGCAGAACCACGCGCAAGAGGACGCGCCGCAATTGCCCTACGGCTACCCGGTGATGACCATCGCCGCGATGATCCCACCGCTGTGGCGCCGCGTCATGAACCCGCGCGTCCGCGCTTGGCGGCGGCACTACTACCCCGAGATCACGGACTGGCACCCCTATAACAAAGCACTGAACCCCGGCCCAAGGGCGTGACCGCAGCGCGTACCGCGCACTGCCCGGCCCAACTGGAGGGGCTGCATCTCTGATGCTGCCCAAACAGGCGGGAGCCGTTCACAAAACCCAGATATCCATGGGGTTTTCAACTCCGCGAACGGTCTGACCCGTGCGTTTCTGGAACCCATCCATCAGCGATCCACTATTCGGATTCTCGCGCAATGCCTGCTCTTGCAACGCATCACTGACCACGATCCGGGCGTTAAAATCACGGGTCATCGCCTCCAGCTTAGCGGAGACATTCACCGCATCTCCAATCACAGCAAATTCCAGCCGGTTAGCCCCGATATCCCCCAGAACGACCGAACCAAAATGCACACCGATCCCAACATGGATATCATGCTCTCCCGCACGAAGCCGCTCTTGGTTCCAATCGTCGATGACACCAACCATTGCTCGCGCGCAGCCCAGCGCATTGCTGGCGTCCAAAGGTGTTGCGACCGGCGTGCCAAAAGTCGCCATCAGCCCGTCACCCAGATATTTGTCCAAAGTGCCATGATGGCGAAACACCTCAGCCTCCATCCGAGCATGAAACCCGCGCAAAACCTCGATCACCTCGTAGGGGTCCCGTCCGGCTGCAAATTTCGTAAAGCCCACAATGTCGATAAACAGCACCGCGATATCCGCCTTGCGCACCTGCTTTAGCGGCTCGTCATTCTGGCTGAGTTCATCGACCACATTGGGCGAGAAGTAACGCGACAGGTTGGCCCGCTCCCGCTCCAGCCCTGCATTGCTCATCAACAAGCGATTTAGCCGTCGCATCGACACGCCAAGCGTCACCGCGACCATGACGAACACGATCACCTGCTGAATGCGCTGCGGGATATCGAAACTGTTGGGATCCAACAGTTCTGCGACGTCCGGATAGCCCTGCAGAGCCGCGGCCACCTTCTGGCTGATCCCCGGTATCGGCGTGGCCACCCACCAGGCAATGATCCAACCCGCCGTCCAGATCAGTGCTGTCCAGGAGCCGATTGCCACAACCGTGCGCCACGAATAGGCCAACGTGCCTGCGGCCAGAATAATGAAGAAATACTGAAAATTGTCGAACCGGTACTGCATGGCCAAAGGCCGCACATCATCGCTGAACGGGTTCGGCACAATCATCCCAAGCGTCATGATCAGAAGATCGACAAAGATCAGCAAAAGCTCGGTCCGCGATTGCCCAACCCGCCCTGCGCGCCGGATCAACCAGCCATTGGCGCAGATGAGAAGCAGGATGAAATGATACCAAAGAACCTCCCATTGCGGGTTCAGAAAGATCAACAAAACCCCGGTCAAAGCCATGGCGATCCACCGGGCGCGGACGGCCAGTTCCAGACCCTCCTGCTTGTGCCGTTGCATTGCGGCTTCGGTGTATTTGTTGTCCAGATCCACAACATCCGGCTGGGTAACGGCGAACCGTTCCAGTCTGGATGGGCTGGCAGTTGTCTCGCTCATGACAGGAACCTCTGAGGCAGTACTGGCGACGCGCCCATGCAATCACCTCTGACTGGAAAACAAAAGACCCCGCCGAGAACGGCGGGGCAAGGCGTAGTGCCTTGTGTCAGGCCACAGGCACCGGCGGTTTTCGTGATATCAGTTGTGCATCTCGGCCCGGATCTGCTGGCGCAGCACATCGATCGGCACCGTTTTGCCATCGCGCTTGAAGCACCAATAGGTCCAGCCGTTGCAGGAGGGGGCGTTCTCAAGATGCGCACCAACCTGATGGATCGAGCCTTTGACGTTGCCGCCTACCAGCGTGCCATCCGCGCGAACCTTCGCCTTGTGACGCTGGTTCATCGAATACAGCTCTTCGCCCGGGCGCAGCATCCCACGTTCAATCAACTGGCCGAACGGTACACGCGGCTCGGCGCGTTTGCTGGCGCTGACCTCAAGCGCCTCGCGGTCGAATTTGCGCACCTTCGATATCCGCTTCTCGGCCACTCTACGATAGCTTTCCTCGCGCTCGATGCCGATGAACTCACGGCCCAACATCTTGGCGACAGCCCCAGTCGTACCTGTGCCAAAGAACGGGTCCAAAATCACGTCACCCGGATTGGTCGAGCCAATCAGAACGCGGTGCAGCAGAGACTCGGGCTTCTGTGTCGGATGCGCCTTGTCGCCATTTTCATCCTTCAGGCGCTCATGCCCGGTGCAGATCGGCAGAACCCAGTCACTGCGCATCTGCACGCCTTCGTTCAGCGCCTTCAGAGCTTCGTAGTTGAACGTGTATTTCGCGCCTTCGCGCTTCGAGGCCCAGATCATCGTCTCATGCGCGTTGGTGAAACGCTTGCCGCGGAAATTCGGCATCGGGTTCGACTTGCGCCATACGACGTCGTTCAAAATCCAGTATCCCGCGTCCTGCAGGGCTGAGCCTACGCGGAAGATGTTGTGGTACGAGCCGATCACCCAGATCGCGCCGTTCGGCTTGAGCAACCGGTGCGCCGCTTTGAGCCAATCGCGGGTGAATTGGTCATAGGCCCCAAAGCTTGAGAATTGATCCCAGTGATCGTCAACCGCATCCACCTGGCTGTTGTCGGGGCGATGCAACTGGCCTTTCAGCTGCAAATTATAGGGCGGATCCGCAAAGATCAGATCAACCGACGCCTCGGGCAGACTGTTCATCACATCGATGCAGTCGCCAGATAGAATCGTGTTTAAAGGGAGCGCTTTTGCGCCCTTTTTGGTGGTCGTTGTCATATCACTGCCTCAAGTATCCACGGCGCTTTTGCGCTCATTTGGTTGAGACAAGGATGAGTCAAAGACGATTCGCCGTCAATTTCTTTTTTGAATCAGAGACTTACGATTTACTCTTGATACAAGATATTGTGTACCGTCTTGAACGAACGCCTATGATGTGGGGTCACGCCAAGATTTTGCAGCGCCTCGCGGTGCTGTTTTGTCGGATATCCGGCGTTTGCCTCCCAGCCGTAGCCGGGATGCTGTTGCGCTAAATCCACCATCAGCTGATCGCGCCAGTTTTTCGCGATGATCGAAGCCGCCGCAATCGACACGGATTTGCCATCCCCCTTGATCACAGCCTCGGACGGGATCTGCAGCCCGTTTGGAATCATGTTCCCGTCGATTAGAAGGTAATCGGGTGCCGGATCCAGTGCCTGCACCGCGCGCACCATGGCCAGATGCGAAGCGCGCAGGATATTGAGCTCATCAATCTCGGCGACCGAGGCCTCGGCCACGGCGATCTCGGCCCGGTCCCGCAACTCTGCCTCCAACGCTGTGCGTCGCTTGAGCGAGAGCTTCTTGGAATCGTTCAGCCCCTCGGGAATATCGTCTGGATTCAGGATCACGGCGGCGGCAACCACAGGTCCAGCCAACGGGCCGCGCCCGACCTCATCCACGCCTGCAACCCGGACATAGCCCCGCGCGTGCAGCCCCTGTTCAAGTTCAAAAGTCGGTTTTGTCATCCCTTCGGAAAACCGCGTTTTCACAGCCGCCGCAACAAAAAAAGAGAGGGCAGCTTGCGCCACCCTCTCTCAGCGCGGTGCTGTTTCGCACCGCTCCTGCTCGACCGTGTTACTTGTAAACGACGCGGTATCCGTGATGGCGCAGGCATGCAGGTTCATATGCCCGCTTTACCTTGTTGCCATTCCAGAACCCGACCTTGCACTCTTGCGGCAGGCTGTTGGTATGTTTGTAGTGTTTGTTGAGGCAATTTGTTCCCAGCAGCGGACGCTGCCCGTAATTGTCATGCTGGCGCAGGCAGCGTTGTGGCAGGTCATAGCGTGCCACGTGTCTGGGCAAAGGCTTTACCTTGGGATGCTTGACCTGAGGCGCAGTTTGCACGTGGTTGTATTGCCGCGCGGCTTTCTCACGATCCTTGCGCTTTTCCTTGTTATAGTAATGCACCCCCGCGCCAATGATCGCGATCGCAGCCAGCCCCCCGAGGATATCCCCCGTATCCGCAGCACGCGCCTTTGAGGCCGACACGCCGGTAATCGCCATAGCCGTCGCGATGATCAGAGCGATGAATTTGTTATGCATGGTGCCTGTCCTTTCCGAGATTTTGGCGACCCCGTGATGGACCGCGTCTTTGATGCCTCAACACTGGGTCCACCCCCCTCAGACAAGCAATATCGGCCCCGTGTTATTGGATATCAGGCGCCGCAAACCCCTTTGGTCATTGAATATCAGCCCAAGCCATGCGCAGGATGCAGCTTATGAAACAGATCTTCTCTTCTCTGGTCGCAGCTGCGCTGATATCGGTGGCCCCGGTGGCGTTGGCCGCGGAATGCTATGCCGACTACAAGGCCAAACAGGACAACCCGCTGCGTCTACACTACGGCGTGATGCAGGTTTCGTCCTGCGACAAGGGACAGGCTACAAGTGAAGTCGCCCAGCGCCTCAGCGGTTCGGGGTGGACCCTGCTGAATGTCCAGTCCGTTTTCGGGCCGGAAGGGTTGGATCAAAGGAAGGCCAATGCCGGACAATTCTATCTCCGTTTCTGAGGCGCGACGCTCGGGCGTGCGCCTTGTCGGTCTGGGCATTGCCGCCATCGTCGTGATCCTGATCACCGCCGCGCTGTTCCTGTTCTGGACACTGCCCGATGCCAACGCATTCAACGCCCGCGTCGAAAGGTTGTTTGTCGAGGCAGATCTGACCTCACAAACCGAAATCCGGTTGCTTGAGATTCTGGCCCAATCGGGTACGGCCTTTGCCGATACGCTGTCCAGCTACCGCATGGTGATTTACGTGCTGCTGGTTTTTGCATGCGCAATGATGATCTCGGCCCTCGTGTTTCTGGTGATGCTTGCACTGCTGAACCGGCGCATGGCACAGATTGAACGCACCGGCATTCAGGTGACATCCCTGCTGATCAGTCGCGAGGAGAACACCGTCTACCTGAACAACATGGATTTCAAACTGACCCCAGCGGCGATGGAGACCCTCTCGGTGCTGGCGGAATCCCGATTGGATGATGAGGTCCTGTCAGGCGCGCAGATCGAGGCGACGATCTCGGGTCGCGATGCTGCCGATTGTGACGAGGCCGCAGGCGCTACCCGTATCAAACGGCTGCGCGACGCATTGGGCAATCAGATGGTCAGTGAGTTGCTGGTCAAGAATATCGCCAAGAAGGGCTATATGCTGTCGATCGAAAAAGACGTCATCCAGATGGTTTAGAATCCGCGCCCCTCTTGGAATGCCCGACCAAAACGCCCATTCTATAGGGACCCCGGGCAAGGGAGGGATGGCGATGAACGTCCACACCACACCAAAATCCAATGGTTATGACATCTCGGTCGAACATCTGTCCGACAGGATCGCGATTTTTCGCGATGGCCTCCTGTTGGCCGAAAGCCGGAACGCCAAGGTGATGTATGAAACCCGGCTGCCGCCGACGATCTACGTCCCACGCGCGGATGTGTGCGTCGACCTGAGCGGTGAAACCGGCCTGCAAACCTTTTGCCCCTTCAAAGGAACCGCGACCTACCACGATATCAATCTGCCCGGAGATCGCCTGGCCAATTCGGTATGGGCCTATGACGACGCCCTGCCAGAGAGTGCTGCAATTCAAGGGCATATTGGGTTCATGCCCAGTGCCTATACGGATATCGACCTCGGCAAGAACCAACTGCGCGACACCGAAGACACCAATATCAGCGGTCCGCTGATCGATTGGCTGATGCGTGGGGCGTCGCTGTCGGATACGCCCGAAGCATTCACCAAAGCGCTGGCCGAAAAGATGCTGGAACACGGTATCGCGATCCAGCGCCTCAGCATTCTTGCTTGGTCCCTACACCCCTTGATTGCGGGCAAACACTTCATCTGGGAAAAGGGTGAGGATGAAATCCTGACCCGTGCGCCCACCTATGAAATCTACGACCACCCCGCGTTCATCAACAGCCCGTTGCGCCATGTCTCGAACGGGTTGGGCGGCGTGCGTCAAAGGGTGAACGACGAGAACCCGCATAACAGCTTTCCCATCATTGAAGATCTGCGCGCCAAAGGGGCCACGGACTATGTCGCCATGCCGCTGCCCTTCTCGGACGGTCGAACAAACGTACTAACGCTTAGCTGCGATCACCCCGATGGGTTCACGACGGAGAACCTAGGGCTGGTATTCGAATGCTCGGCCGTGATCGCCCGCTTTTATGAGGTGTTCATGCAGCGCGAAAATGCGCAGGTTCTTCTGGAAACCTATGTTGGCAAACGCTCAGGCGCGCGCGTGCTGGGCGGAGAGATCCGACGCGGCGACGGAGATGAGATTGATGCGGCCATCATGTTCTGCGATTTGCGCAACTCGACCAGCCTGGAAGAAAGTCTTAGCCGGGACGCCTATATCAATCTGCTGAATGAGTTCTTTGAGACGGTCTCGGGTATCGTGGACGAAAACGGGGGCGAGGTTCTGAAATTCATAGGCGACGCCGTTCTGGCCGTTTTCCCAGCGGGTGCGGAACCCGCGCAGGCCCGCGCGAATGCCCAACAGGCGGCAACAGAAATCGTCGAAAAACTCACCGAACTGCGTTCAGCGGATCCTGATATCCACTGCGACTGCTCAATCGGCGTGTCCTATGGCCGGGTGACCTATGGCAATGTCGGCTCGCGCGAACGGTTGGATTTCACCGTTATCGGACAAGCCGCCAACGTCGCTGCACGTCTGGGTGAGCATAGTAAATCGACCGGGTACCGCATTGTCGTCTCGCAAGACATTGAGCCCGCATGCTGCAATGCAATCCCGCTCGGCGATATCAAACTGCGCAACGTGTCCCAGCCAGTCACGTGTTTTGCCCTGCGAACGGCGGCTGATGTTGAGGTCGGTGATCCAGCTTGACCTTGGCGGTTTGTCAAACTCGCTGTGTTTGATCTGGTTCGACAAAATGATGCGCAAAGTAGACTGGGACCCGTCTCGCCGCCCTGACGATTGGTGTAAAATGCACCAGCTCTAGCCCGCACCCAACAAGATCAAAGCGGTCTGGGCCGGTGATATTGTGCTTTGCATTTGCGCGATCTGACTGCGGGCCAGATACGTATCGGTCAGTTTCTGAATGGCTTCAGGCTCGGTGAATTGGGCCAGATCATCCGATCCGGTTAAGCCTGACAAACGGTCCTTGAACACCTCAAGCTGCCTGTCCAGATCGAGCTGCGAAAACGAGGATGGCAGGCCAAGTGCAGTCTCCATCATGCTGCGCAAGGGTGGCAAGCCCATCAAATCGAACCATTTCGTATCCGCGCTGCTGTCACCGGCAGCCAGTTCACCAAGCGCATGTTGCGCGTAGAGGGAAATCCGCATTGTCTCATTCGTCTCACCCACGGAAACTTCGAAACGGGACACCAGATTGTCTTCGGCGATCTGCTCCATATTCGTGATCAGTCCGGTCTTGCGCACCTCTCCGGGGCCAAAACCGAAGGCTTGAGAAAACTCGCGATACCGCTTGTCGGACAATCGGTTGGACAGGGTATCATCGGCTCTGGTTCCATCCTCCAATATCTTTTGGATAAAGAACCGATTGTCGATGTCCTCTTCCAACCCGAAGGCGCCCAAGGCCACCTGTAGCAACCGGCGATCCGACACCAGATCTTCGGCGGATTGAACCTTGCTTATGTTTTCTAGAAAATACCGCCTGTCCCTCTGGTTGACGCTGGAGTTCGTAAAGCTCTCCAGCTGCGCCTCATAGGTCCGCTGCAAAAAACGCCAGCCGACAATACCTCCAGAGGGTATGACAGGCTGGAACGTCATTGCTGGTACGCCATCAGCCGCTCTTCCCGTGGCAGCAAAGAGCGGAGAGATTTGAGACATTTATAGTATTGCTCGGCCACCAGCGCTTCAGTCGCTTCGCTCAGGACACGCCGACTGTCTGAATCCGTGAACACCTGGCTCAGTTCCTCGACCCTTCGCAGCAATTGCTGGCGCGCCTGATCGGGCTCCATATCACCGGATAGTACCAACTGCGCGGCATAGCAAACGCGGCGAACAGGTGTTGTGACTTCGTCTGGGTGGATCGCATCTCGCAGACGCAAAACGTTGGCTTGCGGTGTCATGATCGAAAACCGGCTGCGGCGGTCGCCATTCTCAATCACCACACCATTGATCAACACCCGCTCTTTCGGGGCAAGTTTCAGAACCAGGCCACTCATCCGGCGGCCCTCATGTGTCGTAGACCCCGCAGAACGGCCATGTTGATCTCGAGCAAAGGTTCTACCGTCGCGGTGTTCCCCAAAACCTGTGCGCTGTGCTGCTCCGTAAATTCGGCCAGGTAGAAAATCCGCGCGCGCAAATCCTTCGGCAGCGAGTTATCCGAGTCAGCCACGCCGGTTGCCAGCACGGTCCACAACCGCCGATTTTCATGCAATGCCTGAACAAATCCGGAAAAATCCGTCGCCTTCCGGGCTGCTGCTGCTTTGAGCCGATGCGTGATTTTCGAGATCGCCTCATACTCCGTATCCCGCGGCGTGCGGGTCGGAGCGGCAGATTGCGCATAGGCGCGTTGAGCGTAGCTTTGCGGTGTCACTTGAAATCCTTCCAATAGGCCGTCTTCAGGCAGTCAGGTCCGGGGCGCGGTGTTCACGCCCCGGCCAGGTTCCGGATTTAACGGAACAGAGACAGGATCGACTGCGGTGCCTGGTTGGCAATCGACAGCGACTGGGTGGCCAGCTGCTGTTGCACCTGCAGCGCCTGCAACCGGGCCGAGGTTTCTTCCATATTGGCGTCCACCAGAGAGCCGATACCCGATTTGAACGAGTCCGACAGGTTCGAGATGAACTCTTTCTGTGTCTCGATCCGACCCTGCGCCGAGCCGAAGGAGGCCGAGGCGTCGATCGCTGTGTCGATTAGACCCTCAATGGTACCCAAAGCAGCCAATGCTCCAGCGTCAGTCGAAACGTCGATCGAATCCAGAGCACCAAGCCCCCCCGCGCCTGCATTTGTGAATTGGGCCGCGATGGTCACGTCACGGTCGGCATCAGCACCAGCCGTTGCAGTACCGGTCACAAAACTGAGGGTTCCCGGGCTGCCGGAATCATAGTCAATCGCGACACCCGTGATCCCCAAAGAGTCGATCTTGTTCTTCAGACCCACGGCGACGATCGCATCCGTGTAGGCTGCATCATAGGTGCCCGAGGGATCGAGATCAGAGTCTTGAACGGTATAGGTCGCAACCTGTTCACCCACCGCAATCGAAATCTTGTCGCCCGCTTCGAAGTTGTCGGTCGAGCTGTCGATCACGATGTCACCGCTGCCACCAGTCTTGTCCATGGTGAAACCAGCAGTGTCGTTGTCAGTTGTCACGTTGTCCGAACCTGCCAGAACACCCTTGGCGGTGTAGCCACCAACCGAAAGATCCTGAGCAGCGACGCTGATCGAAGACGCGGTCACGTCACCCGCCGCATCACGATCCAGAGACGCCAGGATCGACGCCGGACCCGAGGACCCGTTCACCAGGTTCAGACCGTTGAACTGCGCCGCACCAACAACAGATTCGATCTGATCCTTCAGCGCACTCACGTCAGCGTTGATCTTGGCGCGATCCACGTTGTCTTCCTGCGCCCCAACGATCTTTTCCTTCATCTGGGTCAGAAGGTCGGTGACAGTTTCAGACGCGTTCCGCGCAACGGCGACCGTCGATTCACCCAGCGAGAGGCTGTCTTTGATCGCGTTGAAGCCTTTGACGTCCGATTCCATAACTTTGGAAATCGCCCAGACGGCCGAGTTGTCTTTTGCTGTTGCGACATCCTTGCCGGTCGAGATCGCGTTTTGGGTCATCTCGAGGTTTTTGTTGACCGATTTCAGGGTCTGAAGCGCAACCATCGCGCCGTTATTTGTCAGAATACTGGACATAGTTCCATCCTTTTGCGTTAGGGCTTCAGCGCCCAAGATCACCCCGCTAGACCAGCGGGCTTTGGTGTCTTTCTGACCTGTGCGATGCGCCGTCCGGCCCTTCGCGCCACCCGCTGTTTCAGGTGCAGCACCACCTTTGACCTCGATCCCCTAACGGAGTGCTAAAGCGGCCCAACTCGAAATTTCAGATTTGAATCAACTCTGGTCCTATGCGCGTTTTTCCAGCTTTGCCTGACCTCGCACGGTGAATCCGTTGCGTTGCCCGTCGGCCCCATAGGTGCTGAATTCCTGCCGCACGCGGCGCAGCTCCGCCATACGGTTGGCCACCGCGCGAATCCCCTCGGCCGCGCTGTTCAGCAGCGCCTGATTGCGCTCCACCTTTTGATGGACGCGAAGCAGATCATCGCTGCTCAGCACCTGAAGATCGTTAATCGCACCGATCAGTTTCTCTTTTTCAGGGACCATATGATTGAGACGCTCTAGATCACCGTCCACAAGCGCGGCGCGCTCAAGGTCAAGGACCTCCTCCAGTGATTTGATCAGAAGGTTAGGCTGATGTGTCATCGGAATTCTCCATCAAGGATTGAAACAGAAGTTCAGACATGCCAACACCTCCGGATTGCGCCATTTGCCGGGCCTGTTGCTGAACAAGAAAGGACGAGAACTGGTCCTCACCGGCACCGCCACCAAACGAATCGCGTGCTTTTCCCAAGCCTGCGGATTTCAGCATTTCGGCCAGAAACGCCGCCTCGAGCTCGACTGCGGCGGCTTGCAGGCGGTCATGGGTTGAGGGCGGCGGCGGCATCGACTGGAGGGGAGGGATTTTCATCGGCTTCTCCGAAAATTGCATCGAACTTTCTTGATCAAAGACGAAAGCGGTTAAAAAAAACGTAACCTCCTTTGGGCAGTTTGACCGTCAACCACGACGGAGCCGGAGCAAAATGCCTAACCCTCTTACGCTGATGACACCCACGCAAAACACGGCCACGAAACCGGGGACGCG
Source organism: Ruegeria sp. B10 (assembly GCF_056539825.1). NCBI lineage: Bacteria > Pseudomonadati > Pseudomonadota > Alphaproteobacteria > Rhodobacterales > Roseobacteraceae > Ruegeria > Ruegeria sp. B10. The sequence goes on along the minus strand of NZ_JBQFVP010000007.1, from coordinate 193,879 downwards.
CGAAACCACATCGGAGACGTCCACGCGCTTTCAGGATGTTCTTGAGGAAGAAACGCCGCAGCCTGAAGTCGAGGTAGCAGCCGAGGATGAAACCGCCATTGCACGGGACATTGTGCCGGAGGATTCTGTCCTAGAAGAGGTTCTTGCAGACCCTCTGCCAACCCAGCCTGACGCTCCTGAGGAACACGTGTTTGGGGACTTGGCCGCACTGCCAGTGCCGAGCGAGACGCAGGTAACGCAAGGGTCTGAAACTGTACCTATTCCATCGAAACTCGAGGGTGCAGAAGCACCTAAGACCGACTCTGGCGCAATGCATAAGGTTTCAGTTGCTTCACCGCAGCGGCTTGAGGTCGAAAACAAGCACAATTCACCTGTTCAGCCACAACCCAACACCGTCCAAACGGTCTCAACCAAAGCCTCAGACGGTCACGTCCTGTCTGCGAAGCCGATTGCGGGGCAGCCTGTTCCAACTGAGAGGGCACAAACCTTGGCTGCGATGCAACCTACTGAACCGGCCGCTGCCCCCCAGAACAATGCAGTGACAACTGCGCCTCAGCCCTCCAAACCCACACCAACTCTCGCGCAGATGCAGGTGATGGCGTCTGTGCGGAACGCAGATTCCGAAACTGCCACAGAGATCCGCGAAACTGACGGCGTGATTGCCACGCGCGAAGAGCCCTTGTTTCAGAACGTCCGCGACACGGCTTCGGTTGCGCATCCAGCCACACAGGCTGCCAAGGCTGAAATCACCCGAACCATCGCCGGGCAGATGGCGGCAGCGATTCAGGTTCGCGCGGGTTCCGGTACGATCGAGATTGCACTTAGCCCCGAGGAACTGGGGCGGGTCTCCATTACGCTCAACGGTCGCGAGGATGGGATGGTTCTGACCATAGCCACAGAGCGCCCCGAAACACTGGATCTGATGCGCCGCCATCTCGCCGTTTTGGAGGCTGAACTCCTAAGCCTTGGATATGGCGACATCTCGTTTGATCTAAGCACATCGGACGATGCGCAGGAAGATACCGCAAACCCGAAGGCAAGCGACTATGGCCCGTCCCATTCGACGCAACTGGACGCGCCAAACGCCCCGCTCATTCCCCGAAATCTCTCGGGTCGTGGCATTGATATGAGGCTTTGACCAATGATCACTCCGACAAGTCCCACTCAGACTGCAGCACAGACCCCGACCTCGGCCGCATCGCAGGCGTCCAAGCTGACCTCGGATTTTGAAACCTTTCTGCTGATGCTCACCGCACAAGCGCGAAACCAGGACCCGTTGGAGCCTATGGATTCCTCGGAATACGCGTCTCAGCTGGCCCAGTTCTCGATGGTTGAACAGCAGGTTCAGACCAATGACCTGATGTCGTCCCTAAGCACGGCCCTGGGTGGGCAAAAGCTGAATGAGCTGTCCAATTGGGTAGGCGTTGATGTTCGATCCGCTTCAGCCTTTCGATTCGAAGGCCAACCGGTCACTCTGTATGCTCAGGCCGATGCAACAAGTGATGAGGCCATCATGGTGATCCGCAATTCAACCGGTACCGTAATCGACCGCATTCCGGTCAACCACACAGACACTGAATTCCTCTGGGCCGGAACCGACGCTTCGGGCAACCCGCTGGGGCAAGGCACGTATTCCGCCACGTTGGAGAGCTACAGGGATGACGAACTGTTATCGCAGCGATTGGCCGCTAGCTACAACCGCGTGGTTGAGGCGCAAATCGCTGATGGAACGGTGCATCTGTCCTTGCAAAGTGGGGCCACTGTCCGCTCGGACGAGGTGACAGCGATCCGAACAGGCGCTTGATCTGATCGGGCTGGCAGTCCAAACCTTGGCAAATCACGATTCCCTTGCTGAGCGGTACATCCCCTGCCCCATGTCAACGCGCCTCTACCAGACCTGATTGACCAGCTGCGCACGCGCGGGCTGATCAAGGGGTCCGTGCAATTCGAACCTTTGTTTGGGGGTCGGACAAATATGGTGTGGAAGGTTCTGGGCGAGAGTGGCGACACGGTATTGAAGCTTTACCGTACCAAACTGCGCAACCCCATGTTCCGCAATGACGCCCACCTCGAAGCGCTGTGTCTGCGCGCGTTTGAGCAGGACGGGTTCGTACCCCGGTTGCGGGCAACGGGGCAACATCAGGGCGACGCCTGGGTTCTGTACGATCACGCGCCGGGTCGCCCGTGGGAAAGTGACACGGCTCAGGTCGCCTCTTTGCTGCGCAGATTGCATGGCGCAACGGTCGATTTGCCGCTACCTACAGGACGGAACGGCAGCGCTGATCTGGCTCGCCACGGGGCTGAGCTCTTGGCGTTGTGTTCCTCTGGATTTAAAGATCGCGTCACCGCGATGCGGCCCGAGGACCCTGTGCCTCCAACAAAAAGAACGTGTCTGATCCACGGCGACCCTGTGGCCGGGAACATTCTGGTGGACGGGTCAAGCCTAACCCTGATCGATTGGCAATGCCCGACAATTGGCGATCCCTGCGAGGATCTGGCCCTGTTCCTATCGTCTGCCATGCAGCATCTGTATCGCGGCGCTCCGCTTAACCCAGATGAACACGCGCAGTTCCTGGCCAAGTATAACTGCCCCAAAACAGTTGCCCGCTACGAAGCACTACGTCCGTGGTATGCGTGGCGAATGGCAGCCTATTGCCTGTGGCGATTTGAGAACGGATCAACAGACTATGAAAAAGGCCTGCAGCTTGAGCTAAAGGCCCTTGAGGATCGCGCTATTTCTGAATGACGGCGTCTTCCCAGGCCGTCAGGAATTTCCTGCGTTTGAGCGTGTCGAGATAGGTCAACAAAGCAGGTTCCAACGTAATTACCGCGCTCTCCTGCGCCTGCTGTGACGTGAGCAAGGGCAAAGGTGCCAGCTCAGGCCCTGCAACGATCAGATGGCGGACAAACGCCTCGGCGACAGCAGGATATTGCGTGTTTTTCACCACCATTGCTGTTCGCATCATGGTTGTCTGAAAATCGCTGGGCAGAATGACCTCGAGCGCTTCTTTGCCTTCAACCCGTGCCGTTGCGTAGCTGCCAAGCACGTTATAAGCGACCGCGATCGAGCCGCTTGTCAGATCGTCAATCATGTCGCCCGAGCAGCAATACAGACGCAGGTCCAGCCCGCCCATAACCTCCATCAGACGCCAAAAGGTCTCAGAGGCGCGGGCATCTTGCGTGGCGAACAAATAACCCAAGCCAGATTGGCGGATATCATAGGTTCCGACCTTCCCACGGAAGGCTTCGGGGCGTGCGCGCAGGGCCTCGATCAGTTCCTGCCGGGTTTGCGGAACGGGATACCCAGCGAAGGCCGCACGGTTGATGACGATGGCCGCCGGTTCCTGGGTAAAAGCAAACAGGCTGTCGTGCCACTGGGCCCAGTCCGAACCGGGCATATTCTCCAGCGGCATTGCAAACCCATCATTCGCAAGCTTCAGCTGCAGATCCATCGCGCTGGAAATGACAACATCAAACGCCTCAGGCGCAGCCCGCACACGCGCATTCAGATCGGCGGTTCCCGTCACCAGATACTCGACGGAGACATCTGGATTTTGCGTCAGGAACCCCTCGATCAACGGCGCGAAAAGCGCGGTGTCGGTGCTGGAGATGATGCGCAAACGCGGACCATCAGCGGCAGCGTTGAACACCCGCTGGTCTTCCCACTCCTCGGCCGCGCAGACTGAGGCCAGAAGTGTGAGGATCAAAGCAATAAGGTAACGCATGCGCCTTTGCCTTTTCGGTTGGTCAGGATCAGATCGCCGCCATGGGCCTTCGCGACATCCTGAACGATGGTCAGACCAAGCCCCGAGCCAATGGTCCCGGCCGCATTCTTACCGCGCTCGAACCGCCGGGTGAGCGTGTCAATTTCACTTGGTGGAAAGCCCGGCCCCTGATCACGTACGCTTATCTGAGCTTGCGCCCCTTGCGAGACCTCGATCTCGACTACGCTTTCTGCAGGGGCATATTTTAGCGCGTTGTCGACCATGTTGCGCACCGCATTCTGGATCAGGATCGGATCGCCCGAATAGGTCACAACAGGGTCCCCGACCAAGGTCAGGGAAAGGTCCTTCATCTCGGCAATGGGCGTGAGGCGTTGAACCAGATCGCGGACGAGAGCGACTAGATCAATCTCTTCCCGCTCCAGATGATCGGCGCGAAAGGTGATCATCGCGTGATCCAGCAATTGCCCCGCCGCCCGAGAACTTTCGTCAATCGCCCGTACCATCGAGCGCAAAGCCTCTCGATTCTCTTCCTTTTCAACGCGTTGCAACGTCGCGTCCGCATAAGACCGAACCGTTGCCAATGGCGTCCGAACCCGGTGCGCCGCCTCGGCTATAAAATCCTCGGACTGGCTGAGCGACTGATCCAAACGCCCCATCAAAGAGTTCAGCGACGACACGAGCGGGGCCATTTCCCGCGGCACCGGTTTTCTGAATGGGCTGAGATCCTGTGGGCCCCGACGTGTCACCGACGTCGTCAGCTTGTTCAACTGCCCGATGGTGGCAGACGTTGCCCAGAACGATAACCCGGCGACCAGCGTGAAGAAACCTATCCCCAAATACGCCGCGTTTCGTGAAATCTGCCTGAGGGTTTCGGCTAATGCGTCTTGCGTTTGACCAAGGGCCACTTCGACTTCGGTCCGGGTTCCCAAACCCACGAGAGTGCGGCTGGCGCTGACCTGGCGAATGGTCTCTCCGCGCACCTCGCCCGATTGAAAAACCCATTCGCCATTGGGCGTTCCATTCGTGGCTGAAAGATCGTCGTAGCCGGACAACAGTTCTCCGTCCTGAAAGATGGCGTAAAACACCCGATCATCCGACGGCGTACTTAGCATCGAGAAGGCGGCGTAGGGGATGTCGACCTCAAGCTCTCCGTCCCGCAGAGCGACGGCATCGAGGATCGAGGTGACGGAGGCACCAAGAATATTGTCCTGCCCTTGCTGCGCGACGCGAGCGGCATAACTGCGCACTGTAAAGAACAAAAGCAACGCCAGAATGGCCGCGCCGCCAATCAGGGTCAGCACCAGACGATTACGAAGAGATCCTGAAACCGCGGGGCTAGCTGACATGATCCAGCCTGTAGCCCAGGCCACGCAACGTGGTAATTTTCAACTCCGAACGCTCGAGATGTTTGCGCAGGCGGGCGACATACACCTCGATAGCATTGTCCGAGACATCGTCATCGTAGGAAAACAGCCTGTCCGCCAGTTTTTGTTTCGAGAACACCTGACCGGGCGCATTGATGAAGAACTCCAACAGGCGCAGTTCCCGATTGCGCAGCGACAGAGTCTCGCCGCCGACAATCAGGTGACCGGCAACCGGGTCGAAGACGATACCGCCGATCTCGATGGTTGATTTAGCGATCCCAGATTTGCGGCGCAAAACGGCGCGGCAGCGGGCCTCAAGCTCTGCGTGATCAAAGGGCTTGGTGACATAGTCATCGGCCCCCAGATCCAGCGACCCGATTCGATCCGAGACCTGGCTGCGCGCGGTCAAAACGATGACAGGTGTGTCCAGATGACTTGCACGGTGGCGTTTGAGGAAATCGCGCCCATCCCCATCGGGCAGCATGATGTCCAACAGGATCAGGTCATATTCCTCGGCCTCGACGAACGCGGTCGCATCGTCCAAAGTTGCTGCATGATCAACGACATGGCCGTCCAGTCGCATCCGCGAACCGATTGCGTTCGCAAGGTCCATATTGTCTTCGACCAGCAGGAATTTCATGAGGCGTTCGCAGTATTTTCGCGCATGACAGGTTGATGTCAGGTTGATGTGTTTTCTTGATCACAATCTGTGCCGTCAAGCGGCCAGTTGTCAAATGGGAGGACATCATGACAACTTTCAAACTGGGCCGTCGCGCCCTGATTGCGGCTGTGGCCGCTGTTGGTCTTGCGGGACCTGTTTTGGCTGACGGCCACGAGGTCGTGGACAGCATCCACTTCCTGATCCCCGGCGGCGCAGGCGGCGGCTGGGACGGTACCGCCCGCGGCACCGGCGAGGCGCTGACCAAAGCGGGGCTTGTAGGCACCGCGTCTTACGAGAACATGTCAGGCGGTGGCGGCGGTAAGGCCATCGGCTATCTGATCGAAAACGCCGACAGCAACCATGGCACGCTGATGGTGAACTCGACCCCCATCGTGATCCGCTCACTGACGGGTGTGTTCCCACATAACTTCCGTGACCTGACGCTGGTCTCGGGCACAATCGGCGACTACGCGGCCATTGTTGTCGGTAAGGACAGCCCGATCAATTCGATGGCGGACCTGCTGGCCGCCTATGACGCGGACCCGGGTGCAACAGCTATCGGCGGTGGCTCGGTTCCGGGCGGAATGGACCATCTGGTCGCGGCCATGGTGATGGAAGCAGCAGGCAAGGACGCGCTTGGCGTCAAGTACATTCCTTATGATGCAGGCGGCAAAGCCATGGCAGCCTTGCTGTCGGGTGAGATCGCAGCGCTGTCCACCGGCTTCTCGGAAGCGGTTGATCTGGCCAATGCAGGCGAGGTGAAAATCATCGGTGTGACTGCGGATGAGCGTGTAGACGCAGCGCCCGACGCACAGACCATGAAGGAACAGGGCATCGACACCACCTTCGTCAACTGGCGCGGTTTCTTCGCAGCGCCCGGCCTGCCCGAAGACAAGCTGGCCGCCTACCAAGACGCCATCGCCAAGATGTATGACACCCCCGAGTGGGAAGAAGTTCGCGCGCGCAATGGTTGGGTGAACATCCACAACTCGGGCGACGATTTCTCGACTTTCCTCGAGCAGCAAGAGCAGCAGATCAGCGATCTGATGAAAAAACTGGGCTTCCTCTAAGCACCACTCACGGCAGAGCGGCCCGCCCGCTCTGCCACAATCAACAAAAAACACGAGGGAGGGGATGTCATGGCGCTGGATCGCTGGATCGCGCTTGTTTTGCTTGGGGTCTGTCTGGCCTATGGCTACGCCGCATGGTTTACGATGGATGGCAGCCTGCCCCCCTTCATGCAGCGCAACCCAATTTGGCCAAGCACCTTCCCCAAAGTGCTGTCTGTTCTGGGCATCATTGCCTGCACAATCATCCTGCTGGGGTTTGAGAAATCCGAGCCGAAAGCGGCGGATATCGACTACCGCCGTCTGGGCGACTACCACCTTGATCAAGCTTTGATGCTGTTGGCCCTGATGGTGATTTATGCCCTCTGCCTGCGGCCCGTCGGCTTTCTAATCTCAACTTCTGCTTTCCTGATCCTTGGCTCCTTCATTCTGGGCGAGCGCAAGTGGCACATCATGCTGCCGGTTGCGTTCATCGCCACCGGCGCGGTCTGGTATCTGGTTCAGGAAGTCCTGGGCATCTACATGCGCCCCCTGCCGGGCATTTTCGGAGGCTGACATGCTTGAAGGACTTCTGATCGGGCTGCAAACGGCATTCTCAATCCAAAACCTGCTGATGGTCATCGCCGGCTGTCTGATCGGCACCTTCATCGGCATGCTTCCGGGCCTTGGCCCGATGTCGATCATCGCCATTATGATCCCGGTCGCGATTTCGATGGGCGATCCGTCGGCGGCGTTGATCCTGCTAGCTGGCGTCTATTATGGCGCGATTTTCGGCGGATCGACCTCTTCCATTCTGCTGAACGCACCGGGGGTTGCGGGCACAGTGGCCTCTAGTTTCGATGGCTACCCAATGGCGCGGCAAGGCAAGGCCGGTAAGGCACTGACCATTGCGGCCATCGCCAGCTTCGCCGGGGGTACGCTCGGGGCCATCTTGCTGATGGTCTTCGCGCCCGCGCTGTCTTCGGTCGCGCTGCTGTTCCACTCCGCCGAGTACTTTGCCCTTATGGTCGTAGGCTTGTCCGCCATCGCGGCCTTTGCTGGATCAGGTCAGGTCGCCAAAGCCATGATCATGACAATCCTCGGCCTGATCATGGCAACCGTTGGCGAAGGTGCGCTGTTCAACCTGCCCCGCTTCACCATGGGGATCATGGACCTGCAGTCCGGCTTTGGCTTCATCACGCTGGCCATGGCCATGTTCGCCCTGCCTGAGGCGCTGTTCTTAGTGCTGAAGCCCAAAGACCTGAAAGGCGACGACGGAGAGATCAAGGACCTGCGCATCACCAAAGATGAGGCAAAAGCCATCGCGCCCGTGATCGGTCGCCAATCCGTGCAAGGTTTCTTCATCGGCGTCCTACCGGGTGCGGGGGCGACAATTGCCAGTTTCCTCGGCTACGCGGTCGAGCGCAATATTGCACCGAAGCAGGAACAGGAAGAGTTTGGCAAAGGCTCGATCAAGGGTCTGGCCGCGCCGGAGTCCGCCAACAACGCGGCCTGTACCGGGTCATTCGTGCCCCTGCTAACGCTGGGCATCCCGGGGTCGGGCACAACAGCCATTCTGCTGGGCGCTCTGATCGCGCTGAACGTGACACCCGGCCCGCGCCTGATGGTGGATGAGCCTCAGATCTTCTGGGCCGTCATCATGTCGATGTTCATCGGCAACCTGGTGCTGCTGATCCTGAACCTGCCGCTGATCCCCTACATCGCCAAAGTGCTGGCCGTGCCGCGCAATTTCCTGATCCCGTTCATCCTGTTCTTCACCCTGATGGGCGCCTATATCGGCCAGAACAACGCGACCGAGCTGCTGATCCTCGTCGGCTTCGGCATCTGCGCCACGGCGTTGAAATTCGCCGACTACCCCCTCGCCCCGCTTCTGATCGGCTTCATCCTTGGCGGGATGATGGAGGATAACTTTGCCCGCTCGATGCAGCTCTATGACGGTATCGCTTTCATCTGGGAACGCCCGATGACCCTAGGTCTGCTGGTAATCGCCGTCCTTCTGGTTCTGCTGCCAAGCTACCGCGCTCGCCGTGCGCGGGCACGGGCCGCGGGGATTGCGGATGGGGACTGACCCTCTGGCCGGCATCCGCGTTCTAGATCTGACGAACGTGCTTGCCGGCCCCTATTGCTGCTACCAGCTCGCATTGATGGGCGCCGAGGTGATCAAGGTCGAACGCCCCGGCTCGGGCGATCTTGCCCGGGTGTTGGGCGCCGATCCTGAGCGCAATAAGGCGGGCATGGGGATCAGTTTTCTGGCGCAGAATGCCGCGAAGAAATCCGTCACGCTGGACATGAAATCCGACCGGGGCAAGGCGCTGCTGAAACGTCTGGTTCACTCGGCGGATGTATTGGTCGAGAATTTCAGGCCCGGCGTTATGGATCGATTGGGTCTGGGCTATGAAACCCTGAAAGCTGAAAACCCGCGACTAATCTACTGCGCGATCAGTGGCTTTGGGCAGAACGGACCCCGCCGCGATGATCCCGCTTATGACCAGATCGTTCAAGGGGTCAGCGGTGTCATGTCGATCACCGGCGCGCCAGATACGGCGCCCTACCGCGTTGGCTACCCACTGGCGGATACGGTCGGTGGCCTGACCGCAGCATTCGCCATTTCATCCGCCCTGAATACGACCCCGCGTGGCGCGTTTCTGGACGTCGCAATGACCGAGGCGGTGATTTCTACAATGGGTTGGGTCGTCTCGAATCACCTGATCGGGGGCGTCACGCCTGCCGCGCATGGGAACGAGAACACAACCTCGGCCCCCTCGGGCACCTTTGCCACTGCAGACAGCCCGATCAACATTGCCGCCAACCGCGATGAACAATGGCAGGCGCTGGCTCAGCATCTGGGCCGGGACGACCTTCTGGACGATCCAGCCTACACAACACGAGAAGATCGCAAGACCAACCGTCACGCCTTGCGCGCGGAATTGGAGCACACGCTGACCACGCGATCAGCAAAGGATTGGGTGCGAGAGTTGAATGATATTGGAGTGCCCACCGGGCAGGTTCTGACCGTCTCTGATGCGCTCGACGACCCGCAATTATCTGGGCGGGGTTTGATCGGTACGCTGGACATTCACGGTGAAGACCTGCAGCTCGCTGGCAGCCCTATTGTCATGGACGGCGCGCGCAGACATCCTGGGACCGCGCCGCCGGAATTGGGCGCTGATAACTCCGCAATCTGGTCTGACCTCGGGTTGTCGCAGGATGAGATCAACGCCCTGAAAAAGGAGGGCATCATATGAGCGATGTATCCGATTGGTGGCAAACCTCGATCATCGACATGGAGCCTGGCCGGATACACCTGCGCGGAGAGCCAATCCAGGATTTGATCGGCAACCTGAGTTTCGCCGAAATGATCTGGTTCATGCTGCGCGGCGAGAAACCGACCGAAGCACAAGCTCGTTTGTTCGAAGCGGCTTTGGTTGCGGCCGTTGACCACGGCCCGCAAGCGCCCTCAATTGCGGCGGCCCGGATGGCGGTGACCTGCGGCCTGCCGCTGAACAACGCGATGGCCAGCGCGGTTAACATGCTGGGCGATGTGCATGGCGGGGCCGGAGAGCAGGCGGTGCAGCTCTATCACTTTGTTGCAGGGCATTCGGGCGATTTGGGGCAAGCGTTGGACGCATGGATCACCACTCACGGAAAGATCCTGCCGGGCTTTGGCCATCGCTTTCACACCCCGACCGATCCGCGCGCCCCGCGCCTGATGGCGCTGGTCGCCGAAGCCGTCGAACAAGGGGCATGCAGCGGTGATTTCATGCGGATCGGGCAGGCGATTGAGGCCGAGCTGGCCCATCGCAAAGGCAAACCCGTCCCCATGAATATCGATGGCGCGACGGCAGTGATCTATGCCGAGCTAGGCTTTGCCCCACCCTTGGCGCGCGGGTTGTTCTGTCTGTCCCGTTCGGTCGGCATCCTGACTCATGCATGGGAGCAGATGGAGCAAGGTGGCCGCAACAAGGGACCAACCCCGCCCGCCTATCGCTGGACTTATGTGGACCCAACAACCAAGACTTAAACGTCCAGTCCTTCGGTCGACAGATCATCAAGTCGCGGCATCAGGTGCAATAGTTCGTTGGCGTAGTCCGTCTGCGGGTTGGCGAACAGGGCATCGGTCTCTTGGATCTCGACCATCTGCCCTGCCTTCATCACGGCAACGCGGTCGCACATCTGACGCACCACAGGCAGATCGTGGCTGATGAACAGCATCGTCAGGCCCAGATGCTCTTGCAGGTCCTTCAGGATGTTCAGGATCTGCGCCTGGATCGAGACGTCTAGCGCACTGGTCGGCTCATCGCAGATCAGGAACCGAGGCTGCGTCGCCAAGGCGCGCGCGATGGAGATACGCTGACGCTGCCCGCCCGAGAACTCATGCGGGTATTTCAGGCCCGCTTCCGAACCCAGCCCGACCTGATCCAACAGCTCATCCACCCGGCGTTTGACGTCTGAACCGCTCATGAGGCGGTGATGGCGGATCGGTTCTGCCACGATCTCGTCCACGCGCATTCTGGGGTTTAGCGAGGAATAGGGATCCTGAAAGATCATTTGGATGTTCTTGCGATAAGCATCCTGCACAGCTTTGTCGCCCAGATCGCTGACCAACTGCCCGTCAAACGTGATCGAGCCGCCATCGACCGGATACAAGCCAGCAATCATGCGCGCAACGGTGGACTTGCCCGAGCCGGACTCGCCCACCACGCCGAAAACTTCACCCGCACGGATATCAAAGCTCACATCATCGACAGCGGTGAAATAGGTCCGATCCCAAGGCAAAAGTCCGCGCCGTTGCAGGAAGCGTTTGGTCAGGTTGCGAATTTCGAACACGGGCTTGGACGTGTCGTTGTCCACTTTCGGCCAATGGCGCGCCATATCCTCGATCGCAAAGCGCGTCTCACGCCCGCCATAGCTGATCTGAGGGAACCGGTGCAGCTTGAGCGTCGGGCGTGGCACCGCCGCAATCAGCGACCGCGTGTATTCATGTTGCGGCTGCCCCATCACCTGCGCGGTTGTTCCGGTTTCGACAACCTTGCCAGCATACATGACGGTCACGCGGTCGGTCGTATCGGCAATGACGCCCATGTCATGTGTGATCAGAATAACACCGACCTGCCGTTCCCGCGCCAATTCCTTGATCAGGTCCAGAATCTGCGCCTGAACCGACACATCCAGCGCCGTGGTCGGCTCATCCGCGATGATCACATCTGGTTCGGTACAAAGCGCCAAGGCGATCACCACCCGTTGGCGCATCCCGCCCGAAAATTGGTGCGGGTATTGGTCCAGACGCGTATCGGGGTCCGGGATACCCACCCGGTCGATCAGGTCGCGGGCGCGTTGATTGGCCTCAGCGTCGGTGCAGCCCAGATGGGCCAGAATAGTTTCGGTCAACTGCTCTCGGACCGTGAACAAAGGGTTCAGCGAGGTCAGCGGGTCCTGAAAGATCATCGAGATCTTCTGGCCGCGCAGGCCGCGCATCGCCTCGGCATCAAGGCCACTGATCTGCTCACCGCCTAGCTTGATCCGGCCGCTGGCGATCCGTCCAGGGCGTTCCAGCAGCCCCATGACAGCGGCACCGATTGTAGATTTGCCTGCACCGGATTCGCCCACCAAACCGTGGATTTCACCCGGCTCGACGGATAGGTCTGCGTGATCCACTGCAGTGAACAGCTTGCGACGTGTTGGGAATTCGACGGTGAGGTCTTGGATGGTCAGAAGGCTCATGAAATCACCGTAGTTTTGGGTTCAACGCATCGCGCAGCCAGTCGCCCAGAAGATTCACGGACAGGGCGAGGGCCAGAAGGGTGCAGGCGGGGAAGAACAGAATCCACCACTCTCCCGAGAACAGGAACCCCTGCCCGATACGGATCAGCGTTCCCAGCGAAGGTTGGGTCGGAGGCGCGCCGACGCCAAGGAAGCTCAGCGTCGCCTCGGCGATGATGGCCAGCGCCAGCGAGATGGTGGCGATCACCAGAACCGGGCTGAGGACATTGGGCAGGATATGACGGAACATGATCGGGATCGAGCCGCGACCGATCAGTCGCGCCGCCTGCACATATTCCTTGTTCTTCTCGACCAGCGCTGCCCCGCGGACGACCCGCGCAAACTGCACCCAGTCGGACAAAGCGATGGCGATGATCAGCACATAGATCGCCATTTCATCGCGATATTCCGGCGGGGTCACGCCTTTGGCGATGCCAAAGATCAGCATAGCGACCAGAATGGCCGGAAAGGTCAGCTGAACGTCGGCGATCCGCATGATCAGCGTCTCGACCCAGCCGCCAAAATAGGCCGCGACCAGCCCCAGAACGACTCCGATGATCAGAGCCAGCAATACGGCGGCAGCCCCGACGAACAAGGAAATGCGCAGCCCGTAGAGGATGGTCGAGAATACGTCCCGACCCTGGTCATCTGTGCCCAACAGGAAGGTTTCCTGCGTAAATGCATTCGGTGTGCCCGGTGGTGTAAAGCCGTTCATCAGGTTCAGCGTCGCCGGGTCGAACGGATTGTAGGGCGCGATCAGGGGCGCGAAAATGGCACAAAACACAAGGATCAGCACAACGGCCGAGGCGATGACAGCCACGGGCGAATGCCGGAATGACCAAGCGAAATCGCTGTCCCACGCTTTTGCAAAGCGCGACTTAGAGGCGGGTTGCGGGGTTTCGATCGTATCGGTCATGTGGCCCTCGCGTCGACACGCAGGCGCGGGTCAATGGCATAGTAAAGAAGATCGACGATCAGGTTGATCGTCACGAACATGACCGAGATCAGCATCAGATAGGCGGCCATGACGGGAATATCGACGAACTGGATGGCGTTGATGAACAGCAGTCCGACGCCGGGCCATTGGAACACGGTCTCGGTGATAATGGCAAAGGCGATGATCGATCCCAGTTGCAAACCTGTGATTGTAATCACTGGCACCAGCGTGTTTTTCAGTGCGTGGCGGAAGTTGATTACCCTGTCCGACAGCCCTCGGGCGCGGGCGAAACGGACGTAGTCGGCGCGCAGGACCTCGAGCATCTCGGACCGCACCAGACGCATGATCAAGGTCATCTGATACAGGCCCAGCGTAATCGCGGGCAGGATCAGTGCCTTCAGGCCCGAGGTGGTCAGAAACCCGGTTGACCAGCCCCCGATCATGACCGTCTCACCCCTGCCGAAACTCGGTAAGAGGTCAAGTTCGACTGAGAAGATGTAGATCAGCAATATCCCGATCAGGAAGGTGGGCAGAGAGACCCCGATCAGACTGACCGTCATGATGATATTCGCCGCAACCCCTTGTCGTCGGATCGCCGTGAAGACGCCCAGCGCGATGCCCATGGTGATGGCGAGAAAGCCTGACACGAAGGCCAGCTCCAGCGTCGCGGGCGCACGTTCGGCGATGATGGTCGAAACCGGACGGCCCTGACGGTAGGACACGCCGAAATTGCCCTGAACCGCGCCTTGCAGGAACTTGGCGTATTGCACGACAAACGGCTGATCGAGGCCCAGTTCCGTCCTCAGCCGGTCGATATCGGCCTGTGTGCGTTCCTGACCCAGCATGTTGTCGATCGGATCGCCGACAAAACGAAACATCGAGAACGCGACCAGACCCACGACCAGCAAGACGATCACGGATTGGAACATCCTTCGAACAATATATGCGAACATTCAGAATCCCCGGTTGATCGGCCTGTCTAAGCCGCGTCTGACCAAATGGTCAAGATACCGCTAACGAAACAGGGGCCAGAACGATCCGGCCCCTTGAACAGCGTTTTCAGTCTACGGTAACCCACCGCAGGATGAAGAAGTTATCCGGCCGTTGCGTCAGCTCGATATTGCTGCGCGCTCCCCAGACCAGAGGTTGCACATACATCGGAACATAGACCTGCTCATCCTGAATGATGCTGGTGACCTCGTCCAACATGGCCTGACGCGTGCCTTCATCCAGTTCGGATTGAATCTGCGGCAGCAGTTCATCGACACGCGCGTTCGAGAAGCCTCCGAAATTCCAGCTGCCCAGCTTTTTCTCTTCGTTGGGCGTCGCGACCAGAAAGCGCACGGGGTGTTCGGCGTCGAACGTGCCCGGGCTCCAGCCCAGCAGGTACATGTCGTAATTGTCTTCGCGCAGCTCGGGCCAGTAGTTGCGCACCGGCATCGCGTCCAGTTCGGCTGTTAGGCCGATCTGCGCGAGCATGCTGACAATCGCCTGACAGACGGCCTCGTCATTCAAATAGCGGTCATTGGGGCATTTGAGGCCGAACGAAAACCCATCCGCGTACCCAGCCTCGGCCAGCAAGGTCTTTGCGGCCTCGACATCATAAGCGGGGCGCTCTGCATTGGCCGCCGAATAACCGCTCATGGCAGGGCTGACGAGTTGCGAGGCTGCCTCGGCATTGCCGCGCATGATCGTGGCAAGGATGGCATCGACATTCACCGCATGCGCCACCGCCTGACGCACGCGCGCATCCCGGAATGGGTTCGGTTTGCCAGCATCGTCGGTGTATTTCAGAGCCTCGGCCTGATGATCAAAGCCCAGCATGATGACGCGGGCCTCGATCCCCTGAATGACCTCGACCTCATCATTGCCCTGAAGGCGCGCCACGTCCTGAATCGGAACGGGCTCAATCATATCAACATCACCGGACAGCAAGGCCGCGACAGCGGTGGCAGAGTTCTGGATCGGGTTGAATTCGGCGCGGGTAATGTTGTGCTCTGCCTCACCCCACCAACCTTCAAAAGGCTCCAGAACAGTGCGCAGACCGGGCTCGCGCACGGTGATCTGAAACGCACCAGTGCCGTTGGCATTCAGCGTCGCGTAGTTCCCGGTTTCCTTGTCGGGCAAAGCGGCCTCATTGGCCTCAGCCCAGCCCTGATCCATGATCATCCAGTTTGCGATGGAGGACGGGAACAGCGGGTTGGGTGCTGTGGTCATGAAATCGACGGTGTAGTCATCGACCACCCTGACCTCGCTGATCGGTGCAAACCAGCTGCGGGTATCCGAGACCTCATCCGAGGCGCGTTGATAGCTGAACAGAACATCCTGCGCGTCGAAGGTGCTGCCATCGTGGAACGTCACGCCCTCGCGCAGGGTGAACCGCCAGCCTTCGCCGTCTCCGATCGGTTCCCAACTCGTGGCCAAGGCGGGCTCAACACTCATGTCTTTGCCGCGGCGGACCAGCCCTTCGTAGACATTGTTGAGGAAGCCAAGAACAGCGGCCGAGTTGACGGCGTGCGGGTCCATGGTCTGAGGATCGGTGGTCGAGGCCCATTTGAATTCGGCCGCCTGAGCGGCGCTTGCGGCCAAAAAGGCCAAACCGATGGCCGTTGCCTTGAAGGTCATGGCGATACCTCTCTGTTTTGGGTGATCCGTCGTGAAACACCAAATGACAGGGCGCTGGTCTGCGCCCTGCCCTGTCTTAGATCCTGAACCTTAGTTCATGGTGAAGTATTTGATCTTCGGCGAATCTTCCGGCTCAACGATTGTGCCGACATTCGACTTCATTCCCCAGTTCAGCACCTGATGGTGGATCGGGATATACAGCTGATCGTCCTGCACCACTTGCCAGATCTCGGCGATCTGGGCGTCGCGCTTCGGAAGGTCGGTTTCAGAGGCCAGCCCCTGGATTTTGGCATCCAACTCCGGGTTGTTGTAGCGGGTCGCATTCCACGAGCCGTATTTCTCACCCTTGGTGTGAACCAGGAAGTTGAAGATATACTCCGAGTCGTAGGTCGGAACGCCCCAGCCCAGCATGTAGAAGTCGGTCTCGAGGTTCGAGAGCAGCGGGAAATGCTGCGCCTTGGGTTTGGCATCCAGATTCACCGTGACACCAATCTGCGCCAGCATGCCAACGGCAGCCTGACAGATCGCTTCGTCGTTGACATAGCGGTCGTTGGGGCAGTTCAGCGTGATCGAGAACCCATCCGGATATCCAGCCTCGGCCATCAGGGCCTTGGCGCCTTCGATATCGGTCGTGGAGGAGCTGTCCATGCCCTCATCCCAACCGTTCACGAAAGGCGGTGCGATCATGCCAGCAGGGGCCGACTGGCCACGCATAACGACCTGTTTGATGGCATCCCGGTTGATTGCCTTGGACATCGCCTGACGCACGCGTACGTCTGCCAACGGGTTCGTCCCGTCCACATTGTCCGAGCCCAGATCCGCATCACCCATGTTCATGCCGAAGAAGATCACCCGGTTCTGAGGTGCGGTCCGTACGTCCAGACCATCGGTATCCGCAACACGGGCCAGATCCTGAACGGGGACGTCTTGAATGAAGTCGACCTCACCCGATAGCAATGCAGCAACTCGGGTCGCGGCGTTCTGGATCGGGGTATAGATGATCTCGGTCACTTCCAGGGGAAACTCATCCTTGCCCCAGTAGTTCTCGTTCGCGGTCAGAACGGTTTTCACATCGGGTTCACGGCTGACCAGCTTGTACGGGCCAGTACCGTTGGCGTTCTTGGCGGCGAATGTGTCCTCGCCCCCTTCATAGTCCTGCACCTTCACGGCGTTGTTCACCTCGGCCCAGGCCTTGTCCATCATAAACATGTTGGTCAGGTTGTTGGGCATGATCGGGTTCGGACCGTCGGTTTCAATCTCAACCGTGTATTTGTCCGGCGCGCGCACCTCTTTGACCGAGGCCAGCAGCTCTTTGTAGTCCGAATCCGGTGTCATCGCGCGGTTGAGCGAGAAGACAACGTCTTCGCTGTCGAACTCGGCGCCGTCATGGAAGGTCACGCCTTCACGCAGTTTGAACACCCAGACGTTCGGGTTTTCCTCAGACGGGGCCCACTCGGTCGCCAGCGACGGCACTAGCGCCCCGGAATGGTCGCGCATCACCAGCGTTTCCATGATCTGATGCGCCATGGCCGAGGTCGGACCCTCGTTCTGGGCATGCGGGTCCATCGTCAGCGAGTCGCCCGCGCGCGCCCAGCGCAGCGTTTCCGCAGAGGCAGTACCAGCCAAAAGGGCCATGGCACTGGCTGCGACCAGCAAGTGTTTCACTTTCATTGTAATCTCCCCAATTCTTTTTGACCCGCACGGATGGCGGGTGATCGACGAAGCGCGATCAACGTGCCCTTGATAATCCAAATCATTCTGAAACTTGCAATGCCTAATTGGGGTGCTGGACCCTAGGGGAACCTGTCAGATTTTAGCCGTTTGGCCGGATTTCGCTGGTCCTTTGACGATCGAGTTGCATACCCTAACTCTTTCTTCGAGACTCGGTTCGCGGTAAAAAAACGTAGCCGCATCAGGCTGGACATCGTGTCGGGGACATTGATTTGAAACAGACAAACCGCAAACCGCCCAACCCGAGGCGAGAGCTTCAGAGCGTACGCAACCAGAGCGTATCGTTTCTGGGTGTCGCGTTTCTATTCAGCATCTTCGTCAACCTGCTGATGCTGACCGGGCCGCTGTTTATGCTGCAGGTCTATGACCGGGTTCTCAGTTCGCGCTCGGTCGAGACGCTTACGGCGCTGTTTCTGCTGGTCGGTCTGCTCTACGGCCTGATGGCCATGCTGGATTACGCACGCGGCCGGATTGTGGCGCGGTTCGGGGCCAAGTTCCAATCCTCGCTGGACGAGAGGGTTTTTGACGGAACCATTCGGCGGGCACTGTATCCACAGATCCGCTCGGCACCAGCAACGGCCTTACGCGATCTGGAGGCCGTTCGGTCGCTTTGCGCGTCGCCTGTTTTCCTCGCCGTTATGGATATCCCGTGGACGCCCGTCTTCCTGGCCGCGATCTTCCTGTTTCACCCGTTGCTCGGCTGGCTAGCGGTTGCTGGCGGGTCCTTGCTTATCGTCATCGCATTGCTAAATCAGATCCTGACCAAACAGAAAGTCGCCGAGGCGCAGGTTGCCTCAGGACGGGCCAATGCCTTTGCGGAACAAGCGCGGCAAGCCGCCGAAGTTGTGCGGTCGCAAGGCATGCAAGGCGACGTTGCACAGCGCTGGCTATCACAGCGCAGCAACGCCTTGTCGCAGAGCATCTCGGCCAGCGACTGGACCGGTAGTTTCACGTCTTTGACCAAATCGCTGCGCTTGTTCCTGCAATCCGCGATGCTAGCGCTTGGCGCTTGGCTGGTGTTGCGCAACGAGATGACAGCCGGGGCCATGATCGCAGGTTCGATCTTGCTGGGCCGCGCTTTGGCACCCGTGGAAATGGTGGTGGGACAATGGGGGCTGATCGAAAACGCGCGAACCGCGTGGTCTCGTCTTGGCACCTTCCTCGATGAAACTCCGCCCGAGCAGAACAAGACCAAGCTGCCCGTGCCCGAGGCGCGTCTCGTCGCAAAAAGTCTGACGGTCATTCCGCCCGGCGTTCAAAAGCCAACCCTGCGCAATGCCTCGCTGATCTTGGAACCCGGCAAGGCGCTGGGTGTAATCGGCAAAAGTGGCTCGGGCAAGACGACCCTGGCCAAGGCGCTTTTGGGTCTGTTGACCCCCGCAGCGGGCGAGATTCGCTTGGGTGGCGCGACATTGGATCAATATGCAGCAGATGATCTGGGCCACTACATTGGCTATCTGCCGCAGCAGGTCACACTATTCAACGGAACAGTGACAGAGAACATCGCCCGGATGTCGCAACAACCCGATGACGCCGCCGTTGTCGCCGCCGCTAAGAAGGCCAACGCACATGAGCTGATTATGTCTTTGGAGAAGGGTTACGACACCTTTCTAGAAGGCAATGACAGCCAGTTGTCCGGCGGTCAGAAACAACGGATCGCGCTTGCCCGGGCGCTATATGGTGATCCTGTTCTGCTGATCCTGGACGAACCGAACTCGGCCCTGGATGCCGACGGCACTGAAGCGCTGAACCGCGCGGTGCGCAGCCTCAAGAAAAGTGGCAAGGCCGCGATTATCATGACGCACCGCCCGCAAGCGATTTCGGAATGTGATGACCTGATTGTGGTCGAGAAAGGCCAGATCGTCAAAGCAGGCAGCCGGGACGAGGTTCTGGGTTCGATGGTCCAGAATGCCGGTGCGATCAAACGACACCTCAATAAAGTGGGTGAGAAATGAGCAACCCTCCTGCGCGCCGCAGTTGGCGCATAACCTTCCCCGCAACTGTGGGCTTTTTTGCGCTGCTCATCCTTGTTGTGGGCATCGGCATCTGGAGCGTTCGAACCCAACTGGCCGGTGCGATCATCTCACAAGGCGTGATCGAGGTGCAAAGCAACCGTCAGGTGGTAGAGCATCCCGATGGCGGGGTCGTCGGTGAGATTTTTGTGCGCGATGGGGATCTGGTGGAAAGCGGTGAACTTCTGCTGCGTCTGGATGATACGTTTCTGGCTTCGGAAAAGACTGTGGTCGAGACGCAATTGTTCGAACTGCTCAGCCGTCAGGCCCGGCTGGAAGCGGAACGCGATGGCGCCACCTCCGAGGAGTTGGCAGCAAAACTGCGCGAGGTTCAAGATCGGGAATCTATCAGTCCCAACCTCATCGCTGGTCAGCAGCGCTTGTTTGACGCCCGCGCAGAAACTCTGGCGCAGAAAACCGAACAGTTAAATCGGCAAAAGACCCAAATCGAAAGCGAGATTGACGGTACGCAAGCACAACTGACCGCAGCGCGCGCACAGGTTGAGCTAATCAGTGAAGAATTGAAGGATCAGGAAAACCTGCTGGAGCGCGGCCTGACACAAGCCAGCCGTGTTTCTGCCCTGCAACGGGAAGAGGCCAACCTGACCGGCGCCATCGGGCGGCTCGAGGCGACCATCGCCCGGCTTAAAGGACAGATTGCATCGACCGAAATCCAGATATTGGAGCTGAACGCAACCCGCCGCGAAGAAGCGATCACAACGCTGCGTGACGCACAGACGCGCATCGCCGAGCTTGCTGAACGGCGCCTGTCGCTGACCGAGCGCCTCTCGCGTCTGGATATTCGCGCGCCCGTTTCGGGAACCGTTTATGACAGTCAGGTTTTCGCCCTGCAGTCGGTCATCCAGCCGGCTGAACAGATGATGTATGTGGTGCCCCAGGATACGCCCCTTTTGGTGGCGGCCAAAGTGGATGCAATCCATGTGGACCAGCTGTTTCGCGGGCAAGAAGTCGCCCTGCGCTTTCCCAGCTTCAACCAGAGGGAAACCCCGGAACTGGATGGCCATGTTATCAATGTCTCAGCGGACACATTCACCGACGAGGGCACAGGCTTCACCTTCTATCGGGCTGAACTGGTCCCTGATGACGGTCAGTTGGATCGCCTGAACGGCCAAACTCTGCTTCCGGGTATGCCGGTGGAGGCGATGATCAAGACGGACGAGCGCACTCCGCTGTCCTACCTGACCAAGCCGCTGACCGATTACTTCACGCGGGCATTCCGGGAATAACACATCACGCCTGGGGCAACCTGTCCCATTGTCGCGACTTGCAATCCCTGCTGATTTAGTATACCGCCGCATACAAAGAGCATATCCGGGCGTCAGATCCATGTCTGAGACCTGGACCTCAAGCACCTTCTAACGCCAATACGTCGGGATAGCCATGAGCCTGTATACTGAATACCTTGCCGAGATCGAAACACGCAAAGAGCAGGGGTTGAACCCCAAACCCGTCGATGACGGTGCCCTGACGAAGGAGATCATCGACCAGATCCGCGACCCTCAGAACGAACACCGCGCGGACTCGCTGAACTTCTTCATCTACAACACCCTGCCCGGCACAACCAGCGCCGCAGGTGAAAAGGCCGCGTTTCTGAAAGAGGTCATTCTGGGTCAGGCCGATGTCGAAGAAATCTCGCAGGATTTCGCGTTCGAGCTGCTGTCGCACATGAAGGGTGGCCCCTCGGTCAAGGTTCTGCTGGATCTGGCTTTGGGTGACGACGCGTCGATTGCGGGCAAAGCGGCTGAGGTGCTGAAGACTCAAGTCTTCCTGTACGACGCGGATACGGACCGGCTGAAAGCTGCGCTCGATGCAGGCAATGCCGTCGCGAAAGACATCCTTGAAAGTTACGCCAAGGCCGAGTTCTTCACCAAACTGCCCGACATCGACGAAGAAATCGAGGTCGTCACCTATGTCGCCGCCGAAGGTGACATCTCGACCGACCTGCTGTCGCCCGGCAATCAGGCACACTCGCGCGCGGACCGCGAATTGCACGGTAAATGCCTGATCTCCGAGACCGCGCAACAAGAGATCGAAGCGCTGAAGCTGAAGCATCCCGGCAAGCGCGTCATGCTGATCGCTGAAAAAGGCACCATGGGTGTGGGATCGTCCCGTATGTCGGGTGTGAACAACGTGGCCCTGTGGACCGGTAAACAAGCCAGCCCCTATGTGCCCTTCGTCAACTACGCTCCCATCGTGGCGGGCACCAACGGCATTTCGCCGATCTTCCTGACCACCGTCGGCGTGACCGGCGGCATCGGACTGGACCTGAAGAACTGGGTCAAAAAGGTAGATGAGGATGGCAACGCAATCCTCAACAATGACGGCAACCCGATCCTGGAAGAGAAGTACTCGGTTGCGACTGGCACGGTTCTGAAGATTAACACCAAAGACCACAAACTGCTGAGCGAGGATGGGGAAGAGCTGGTCGATGTAACTTCGTCCTTCACACCGCAAAAGGTTGAGTTCATGAAGGCAGGCGGTTCCTACGCCATCGTCTTCGGCAAGAAACTGCAAACATTCGCAGCCGAGGCACTGGGCGTTGAGGCACCGCTGGTCTTTGCGCCGTCGAAAGAAATCAGCCACGAGGGCCAGGGCCTGACCGCGGTTGAAAAGATTTTCAACAAGAACGCCGTTGGCACCACGCCCGGCAAAACCCTGCATGCCGGATCGGACGTGCGCGTCAAGGTCAACATCGTCGGCTCGCAGGACACAACCGGCCTGATGACCATGCAAGAGCTTGAGTCGATGGCGGCAACTGTTGTCTCGCCCATCGTCGACGGGGCGTATCAGTCCGGCTGTCACACGGCCTCTGTGTGGGATGCTAAGGCGCAAGCCAACACCCCCCGCCTGATGAAATTCATGAATGACTTCGGCCTCGTCACTGGGCGTGACCCGAAAGGCGTCTATCATTCGATGACCGACGTGATCCACAAGGTGTTGAACGACATCACCGTGGATGACTGGTCGGTCATCATCGGCGGCGACAGCCACACTCGTATGTCCAAAGGCGTGGCCTTCGGGGCCGACTCGGGCACTGTTGCTTTGGCGCTGGCCACGGGTGAGGCCTCGATGCCGATCCCTGAATCGGTCAAAGTGACCTTCAAGGGCACGATGGCCGAGCATATGGATTTCCGCGATGTCGTGCATGCCACCCAGGCACAGATGCTGGAACAGCACGGCGACAACGTGTTCCAAGGCCGCGTGATCGAAGTGCATATCGGCACGCTGCTGGCCGACCAGGCCTTTACCTTCACCGACTGGACGGCGGAGATGAAGGCCAAGGCCTCGGTTTGTATCTCGAATGACGAGACCTTGATCGGCTCGCTGGAACTGGCCAAGTCCCGCATCCAGATCATGATCGACAAGGGCATGGAGCATGAGAACGGCATGCTGCAAAAGCTGATCAACATCGCCGATGCACGCATTGCCGAGATTAAGTCGGGCGAAAAGCCAGCGCTGCGCCCCGATGACAACGCGAAATACTTCGCCGAGGTTGTCGTTGATCTGGACCAGATCGTTGAACCGATGATCGCCGATCCGGATGTACACAACGCCGACGTCTCGAAGCGCTATACTCACGACACGATCCGCCCGATCTCGTACTACAATGCCGAAAAGCATGTGGACCTGGGCTTTGTCGGCTCGTGCATGGTGCACAAGGGCGACATCAAGATCGTGGCCCAGATGTTGAAGAACCTCGAAAAGGAAACCGGCAAGGTCGAGTTCCAGGCCCCACTGGTCGTCGCAGCCCCGACTTACAACATCATCGACGAGTTGAAGGAAGAGGGCGACTGGGAAGTACTTGAGAAATACTCGGGCTTCGAATTCGATGACCTGTTCCCGAAGGAAAAGGCGCGGACCGAGTACGAGAACATCCTGTATCTCGAACGTCCCGGCTGTAACCTGTGCATGGGTAACCAGGAAAAGGCCGCCAAGGGCGACACGGTTCTGGCCACCTCGACCCGCCTGTTCCAGGGCCGCGTCGTGGCAGATGCGCCGGACAAGAAAGGTGAATCGCTGCTGGCCTCGACCCCGGTTGTTGTCCTGTCGGCCATTCTGGGCCGGACGCCCACGATCGAGGAATACAAAGCCTCGGTTGAAGGGATCGACCTGACCAAGTTCGCCCCGCCGGTTGCGAAAAACCCGGCCACTCAATCGGCGCATTTCTAACGCCACATTTGACACGTTTTTCCTGCGCGCGGCCGTTCATCGGTCGCGCGTAGGTGTTTTAAGGGGGCGAAGCTAGCGCAGTTCGGCCTCGGTATTGCCACCATCGACTGTGATGACGTGACCGGTCGTACGCTCCATCAAGGCCAGATTGACGAACCCTTCGGCGACATGATGCGCCTCGACCTCGCGGCCCAGAAGGTTGCCGCCCATATAGACCTCTTCGCTGACGCCCCGCGCGGCGGCGCGTTCCTTGATGAACGCATCCGTCAGCAGGCCTGATCTGATCTTGTCAGCATTGACCCCGTTAACCCGAATACCAGACCCCGCCAGTTCCAACGCCAGTTGCCGCATCAGGAACATTGTTGCGGCTTTGGGGGTTCCATAAGCGCCCAGGTTGCGGCCGGGATTGACCGCCTGTTTGGAGATATTGAACAGAATCTGCCCACCCCGCCCCTGATCCTGCATCAGCTTGGCAGCGGCGGTGGCAAAGGCCTTATGCGCGAAAAAGTTCAACTCGAAAGCCGCGCGGAAGGCATCATCCCCCAGCTCGACCAATGCGCCCCCTGTGGCCGTGCCCGCATTGGACACCAGAATATCCAACCCACCAAAGGCCGCAACCGCAGCGGCCATCGCGGTATCAGCAGCGTCAGCTTGCGTGACGTCGAGCGCGCAGGCCACGTGCCAGCGACCCAACTGAGATAGGGCCGCATCCAGCGCCTCTTGATCCCGGTCCACCAGAACAATATTCGCCCCCTTGGCAGCAAAGGCCTTGGCGGATGCCAGACCAATCGCGCCTGCCCCTCCGGTCACCATGACGACCCGGCCCTGAAATGGTGGAGGAGTGCCTTTGCCCAGCTTTGCTTGCTCCAACGACCAATATTCGCAATCGAACATGTCCTTTTCGCCAATCGGATAGAACCCGCCCGCATCTTCTGCGACGGCGCGCACGCGGATGTTCTGTTCAGCCAGATCAGCTGAGGCCGAGGCCGCCTTGGCGTTCACCCCTATCCCCAGAACACCGATCCCTTCGATCCACGCATGTTTCGGGTCAGGGGTCAGCATGGTCTTGGGTTCCGCAGCCTGAGGGGCCTGACGGTCGAAATAGACGCGGTAATCAGCAGCGAAGGCTTCGACCTTGGCCCTGATGCTCTCTCGGTCGGTCAGGTCCGCCTGTTTCAGCACCAGCGGCCAGCCCTTGGTGCGCAGAACGTGATCGGGTGAGGCCATGCCGCGCGTCGCCAGCGCGTCCACATCGCCGCGCGCCATAAACGCATGTGTCGCGGGGCCGTTTCTCAGGTCGAAAACGGGCATAACGCCGTCCCGATCCGCAGTGGCTTCGGCGATCACACCGCGCAGGACGGGCAACATGTCCAGCCCGTTGGCAGGCAGACGTTTACCAATTGGCGTGAGTTCGGTCAGGCCCAGATAGGCCGCGACCTCATTGGTATGCTGAACGATCTTGTCATAGCTTTCCTGCGCGGTGGCTCCAAAGGCGAAATGACCGTGTTTAAGCAGCAACAGCCCCTCAACATCAGGGTTGGCGTCATACACATCCGCCGCCGCCTTCGCGAGGCTAAAACCGGGCATGATGTAAGGCACGATCCCCAGCCGGTCGCCGAAAATCTCGCGACAGACCTCCTCGGCATTGGGCAGGTCGGCGAGGATCAGAAACGGAGTGGCGTGGGTGTGATCGACGTATTTGTGTGGCAGGAAGGCATGCAGCAGCGTTTCCACTGACGGGTTGGGCGAGGTCGAATTCAGCAGGCTTGAGCGCTGATAGTTCACCATGTCTTCATCCGACAACTTATCGAGTGCGCGTAGCTTCAACAGTGGCTCTTGCCAGACACCGGGCAGTCCGGGCGCTTCGATCGTGTCCAGATCCCAGCCCGAGCCTTTGACGTGCAGAACCGGCCGCATCTCGCCGAACAAATCGGGGCGCTCTAGCTTGACCGAGGTATTGCCACCGCCATGCATCAGCAGATCCGGGTTCTGACCGATGAGGCGCGAAGTGTAGACCCGCTCTGCCAATTCCTGATCAGCCGGATCGGCGCCGGCAGCCGCACGCCAGTCTGCGGCGGCCTGCGCCTTGTACATGTTTTCGATCATGTTTTTTGTATCCTTGTAGTTCTGCGCTCAGGCGGCTTGGCCAACCTTTTCAGGGAACATGGCCGCCAGACCCTCGGCGCTGGCGTCGCAGACGCCCCGCTCGGTGATCAAGCCCGTGACCAGACGGTTCGGCGTGACGTCAAAGGCCGGGTTGCCCACAGCCGAGCCTTCGGGAACCACGCAAACCTCACCGATGCCACCCTCTGTCATGCCGAACACATGCGAGATTTCGCGGTCCGGTCGGTCCTCGATCGGGATTTCGGCGACCCCGTCGCGAAGCGTCCAATCGATAGTGGGTGAGGGCAAGGCCACATAGAACGGCACGTTGTTGTCATGTGCGGCCAGGGCTTTCAGATAGGTGCCGATCTTGTTGCAGACATCGCCGGTCGAGGTGGTTCGATCCGTCCCGGTGATCACAAGATCGACCAGACCATGCTGCATCAGGTGACCGCCTGCATTGTCGACGATGTATTGATGGCTGATGCCATGTTCGCCCAGCTCCCACGCAGTCAAGGCCCCCTGGTTCCGGGGTCGTGTTTCATCGACCCAGACATGGATCGGCAAACCAGCGTTATGCGCCTGATACATCGGGCTGGTCGCAGTGCCCCAATCTACGGTGGCCAGCCACCCGGCATTGCAATGGGTCAGCAGGCGCACCGGCTCACCCGAGGGTTTGCGGGCGGCGATCTCGCGGATCAAAGCAAGCCCATGTTCTCCGATCCGGCGATTGATCTCGATATCCTCTTCGCAGATATCATCCGCCAGCGCCCAGGCCGCGGCGGCGCGTTGATCAATCGGCAGAGGCAGCAAGGCCTCCCGGCAGCGCTGCAACGCCCAGTTCAGGTTCACCGCCGTTGGCCGGGTCGCGTTCAAAACCGAAGCTGAATGTTCAAAGTTCTGATCAGACGGGTCGCGGGACATCGCATCCGCCATACCATAGGCAGCGGTCGCCCCGATCAGAGGCGCGCCACGCACCCACATCTCGCGGATTGCGGCCTCAAACTCGGCCAGCGAGGACAACGTGGCGATCCGGAAATCGTGCGGCAGCCAGCGCTGGTCGATGATCCTGACCTCGCCGCCTTCAGCGTCGCGCCAGATCGAGTGGTAGTGAACGCCGCCAATTTTCATCTTCTGCCCTCCGGTCGGGTTTCATGGGATCTGCCACACGTTCCAGTATTTTCACGCAGGCCTCAAGCGCCGATGGGTTGTTTCCGCACGGCTTTTAGCGGCGGATTACAGATCGGCCAGCCCCATGGCGGCATAGGCGGGTGGCATCAGGGCGCGCCGCCACCGGCCTAAAGGAAAGCGTCGGGCTGTCTCGGACATGACATTTGTCACTCCGCTGGTCTGACCCAGCGCCAACCGCGCCAAGGCCCGGCCGCTATAGGTGCCCATGGCGACTCCGTTACCATGATAGGCAAAGCCCGCAAACATCCCTGCCTGCCCCGGAACCGGCCCGACAAAGGGCACTAGATCGCGCGACATGCATACCATGCCCGACCAGATATGAGTGACGTCCACCTCGGACCACGCTGGGAACATACGCTTGAAGTCGCGCTGCACCAGCATTCGGATCGCCGCCTCGGATTTGGGTGAGGACCGCAGCCCGCCCCGCATGCCAAACAGGAACCGACCGTCCGGCATCAGGCGGAAATAGTGCAAGAGATTGCGCGTATCGTAGGACATCTGATCCGAGGTCCAACCCTGCGCCTCCTTCTCGCCCGGCGTCAGAGGACGAGTGACCAGCACCGTGGATTGGGCAGGCATGTAACGAGCCGACATCCAGGACGGGATATCTTCGCTGGAGTACCCATTGGTGCAGACCAAGACCTTGTCGGCTCGGATTTGGCCTTTTGGTGTTTGAACAGCAAAGCCTGACGCGGACTTCTCAATGCTCAGAACGGGGCTGTTCCGAAAAAACACTGCGCCTTGCGCCTGCGCGGCTTGGGTTAAACCAAAAAGGTATTTCCGAGGATTCAGGCCGAACCCAACAGGAGTTGTGTACCCACCGTGAAATGGCCCGTTCAGGCTTAGACCGGGCAGATCGGCAGCTTCATGCAGTATGCCGTGATCTTCGGCCTTGCGCCTCAGCGCCTCCATCGCACGGCGGGAATGGGCCAGTTGCGTCTCACCTTTTGAATGCCGATCCACGTCGATCCCGTAGCGGTCCAGAAGGCTTTCGACGAGTTGCACCGAGTCGCATTCAGCCTCGGAATAGGCTTGCGCCGAAGCCTCACCATAGCGGCGACACATGGCCTTGTAGCTGAGTTTTGATCCCCCCAGACAGCAGAACCCACCATTGCGTCCTGATGCCCCCCAACCGGGTGTTTCGGCTTCACATACAGCGACGGACACGGCGGCATCCGACAGATGCAGTGCGGCCGAAGCTCCGGTGAAGCCGCCGCCGATGATGGCAACATCAACTTGCAAATCACCCTGCTGTTCAGGCCAGTCGGGGGCGGTGATCGTTTCATCCCACCAGCACCCCTGCCTTGGCCCATCACCATAGGTGTAGTCTGGAAATATCCGTTTCATTCGGCGCGCACGGCGGCCATCTCATCCTGCTTTTGCCGCATCATGGCACGCTTAGTGACCAATGAGGCGGTGATGACGCCGATCGTCACAACCGCGATCATCAGGGTCGACAGCGCATTAATCTCAGGGCTGACACCAAGCCGCACGGCCGAGAAAATCTTGATCGGCAAAGTCGTGGCAGACGGGCCCGAAGTAAAGGACGCGATCACCAGATCATCCAGTGACAGGGTAAAGGCCAGCAGCCAGCCTGAGATCACTGCCGGCGCGATGATCGGCAGGGTTACCAGTCGAAACGCTTGCGCGGGCGAGCAGCCAAGGTCCAAGGCGGCCTCTTCCAGCGACTGGTCAAAGGTCACAAGACGCGAGGAAACAACCACTGACACAAAGCACATCGAAAAGGTCGTATGGGCCAGAACGATGGTCAGGATCCCCCGGTCCAATCCGATACCGATGAAGAGCAGCAACAGGGACAGACCTGTGATCACCTCGGGCATGACCAGCGGCGCGTAGATCATTCCCGAGAACAGGGTACGGCCAAAGAAGCGCCCTCCGCGTACCAGGACATAGGCCGCGGCGGTGCCCAGAACGGTTGCCAGCGTCGATGAGAACACCGCCACCCGGATCGTCACCCATGCCGCGTCCAGAAACGCTTCGTTCTGGGCCAGCTCTCCGTACCATTTGGTCGAGAACCCGGCCCAGACAGTCACCAGTTTGCTTTCATTGAAGCTGAAGATGATCAGGATAATCATCGGGATGTACAGGAACGCGAACCCTAGCGTCAGGGAAACCGTGTTGAACCAGCTTAATCTGTTCATTTCTCGGCCTCCGCCTGTTTCTGCTGGTTGCGCTGGAACAGCACAATCGGCACCACGAGGATCAGCAGCAGAACCACCGCCACCGCGCTTGCCACCGGCCAGTCACGGTTTGAGAAGAACTCCTCCCACAGGACCTTACCGATCATCAGGGTGCCCGAGCCGCCGAGAAGTGAGGGGATCACAAACTCACCGATCACCGGGATCATCACAAGGAAACAGCCCGCAATGATGCCGGGGCGCGACAAGGGGATCGTTACCAGCCAGAAGGCCTGGAGGCGCGAACACCCCAGATCCTCGGCGGCTTCGATCAGTGACTCATCCATGCGCTCCAACGACGAATAGATCGGCAGGATCATGAACGGCAGGTAGGTGTAGACGATCCCGATATAGACAGCCGTATTGGTGTTCAGAATCGTCAGCGGGGTCGAGATGATACCCGTCCACAGCAGAAGCTGGTTTAGATACCCTTCGTTCGAAAGGATCCCCATCCACGCGTAGACGCGGATCAGGAATGAGGTCCAGAACGGCAGGATCACCAGCATCATCAGTGTCGGTCGCCATTCAGCCGGCGCGCGCGCCATGCCATAGGCAATCGGGTATCCCACCAGCAGCGTCAGAAAGGTTGAGATGACCGCGATCTTCAGGCTGGACAGGTAGGCCTTCCAATATAGGTCATCCTCGGTCAGCCAGACGAAATTCTCAAAATCCAGCTGGCTGAAGAAATCCTTGATCCCGGCCCAGCCCTGCGACAGGTCCAGGGTCGGCGTGTAAGGCGGGATCGCCAGTTCCGTGTCCGAGAGTGAAATTTTCAGGACAATGAAAAACGGCACCAAAAACAGCGCCAATAGCCAGACATAAGGAACTGCAATCAGCAGCGCGCGACGCATCAGCTTGCCAACAAGACCGCAGCCGTTGCTGTCCAGGACAGCCAGACCGGGTCTTCCCATGTGAATGACCGACGCGAGATGCGGCGGGTATTGGCCGTTTGCGCCTTGATGATCGTGCCGTTCGGCAACTCGACATGATAGGTCGAGAGGTTGCCCAGATAAGCGATATCCAACACCTTGCCCTGCACGGCATTGATTGCCTCGGCAGGGCGGTCAGTTGATATCGTCACCTTCTCGGGCCGGATCGCCAGATGGCAGGCCTGACCCTCCGAGAAGCCGTTTGCCGAGGTTGCCGTCAGCGGAGCCTGCCCTTCGGCCCAATCGATCCGATAGGTTTCCTCACCATTCGCGGTGGCGTGGCCTTCGATGATGTTTACGTCGCCGATAAAGTCAGCGACATAGACCGAGTTCGGGTTTTCATAGATGCGATCGGGCGTGGCGACCTGCATCAAGCGACCTTGATCCATTACCGCCACGCGGCTGGCGACGGTCATGGCTTCCTCCTGATCGTGGGTAACGATCACAAAGGTCGTGCCGGTCTTCTCCTGAATATCCATCAGTTCGAACTGCGTGTCCTGTCGCAGTTTCTTGTCCAACGCGCCCAGAGGTTCGTCCAACAGCAACAGCTTGGGCGCCTTCGCCAGCGACCGCGCCAGCGCAACCCGTTGCCGTTGACCGCCCGAGATCTGATGCGGCTTGCGGCGCGCGAATTGCTCGAGCCGTGTCAGGCGCAGCATCTCTTCTACCCGGTCCTCAAGGCCATGCTTGGGCATGTTGTCCCGGCGCAGACCGAAGGCGATGTTTTCCCAGATGCTGAGATGCGGAAACAGCGCGTAGGACTGGAACATCATGTTCACCGCCCGCTTGTTGGGCGGGATCGGGTCAATGTCCTGACCGCCCAGAATGATGTGCCCCTCTGTCGGCGTTTCGAATCCCGCCAGCATCCGCATCATCGTGGTCTTGCCGCAACCCGACGGACCGAGCAGGGCAAAGAATTCTTTCTCGAAAATGTCCAGAGACAGATTGTCTATGGCCGTGAAATCTCCAAACCGTTTGGTGACATTCTGGAATTGGATCAAGGGTTTCGCCTGCGGGTCATCCCACGGCGCAAAGACGTCAGAGTTCAAAACGGCCCCCGTTCGACAATCTGGAAGTGGGCGCAAGGCGATCCCCGCCGCCTTGCGCGAAATCGGATCAGGTGCCCGATTTGATCTTGGTCCACATACGGGTCACAACCCGCTGCGTTTTTGCCGGGTACGGCGTGGTGATGTAGAGGTTCTGCATCGTCGCATCATCCGGATAGATCGCCGGATCACCGATCACGTCTTCTTCAAGGAACTCTTGCGAGGCCTTGTTGCCGTTGGCGTAGTACACATAGTTCGACGCCGCCGCCATGTTGTTGGCATCAAGGATGAAGTTCAGGAACTTATGCGCGCCTTCCGGGTTCGGAGCGTCCGCCGGAATAGCCATCTGGTCGAACCACATCAGCGAGCCTTCGGCGAAGGGATGGTATTCGATCTCAACGCCGTTGTCGGCCTCGGCCGCACGGTCACGGGCCTGCAGAATGTCACCTGACCAGCCGACTGCCACGCAGATATCGCCATTGGCCAGCGCGTTGATGTATTCCGAGCTGTGGAATTTCTGGATATAGGGGCGCACGCCGGTCAGAACTTCCTCGACCTTCTTGATGACGTCCGGGTCATGGCTATCCGGGTCCTCACCGAGATATTGCAACGTCATCGGGATCATTTCAGCGGGTGCATCCAAGAAATGCACTCCGCACTCGGCAAGTTTCTCCATGTTTTCGGGCTTCAGCACCAAATCCATGCTGTTCAACGCAACGTCATCCCCCAGCGCTTCTTTCACCTTTCCGACATTCACACCAATGCCCGTTGTGCCCCACATGTAGTTGATCGAATAAGCATTGTTCGGGTCGTATCCGGCAGTACGCTCCTGGATGACATCCCAAAGGTTGCCAGCATTGGACAGCTGAGCTGTATCCAGTTCCCGGAACGCTCCGGCCTGAATCTGGCGCTGAAGGAATGTACCCGAGGGCACCACGACATCATAGCCAGAGCCACCGGCCAGCATCTTGGTCTCCAGCAATTCGTTGCTGTCGAACACGTCGTAGATCAGGGTCAGCCCTGTCTCTTCCTCGAACTTCGTTAGAAGCTCCTCGTCGATATAGTCCGACCAGTTATAGACTCGCACCTCTTCGGCGAAGGCCGCCGAAGTCCCCAATGCGAGAACCGCTGTCAGTGTCAGCGTCTTGAACATCATTTTTGTTCTCCCTGCGATTATGGTGGGTATTGTCCCGTTTTTTTGGATTTGATCAAGTTTTGCGTTTTTCGACTTTCTGAACTATGGTTCCAAAAGGTCAACAGCCCGGCAAGTCGGCACCCATCGAGACAAGGCAAACCAATTGGATTTGATCAAAAATAAGGCACCTAAGCCCAATATTGACGCCGGGAAACGGCCCGCGCACGAACAGGTCTACCACACCCTGAAATCCATGATCATGTTCGGCGAGCTGGTCCCAGGTCAGCCCGTCACTATTCAGGGCCTTACTGATTCGCTCGGCGTCGGCATGACCCCCGTGCGTGAGGCGATTCGACGTCTGATCTCGGACGGCGCATTGGTGTTTCAGGGCAATCGCAGGGTCAGTGTGCCGTTGTTGTCCAGCGGTGATGTTGAGCAGGTGATCTTCGCCAGAATTGCCATAGAATCAGAGCTTTCAAGGCGATCCACCGCCAAAATGTCCGCCAGCGACATTGATCAACTGGAATCAATCGACCAGCAATTGGACCAGATGATCGCGGATGGTGACGTTCATGGCTACCTGCATCTCAACCACAGATTCCACGAAACGCTTTACGCACATGCCGATGCGCCTGTCCTGAGCGATCTGGCCGAGCGTCTGTGGCTCCGATTCGGGCCATCCTTGCGTGTGGTCTGCGGCCGCTTCGGCACTCAAAGCCTGCCTGATCGCCATAAGGACATCATCGCAGGGCTGCGCGCTGTGGATGCGGAAAAGGTGGCGAAAGCGACCGCTCAGGATATCGAGCAAGGCATGGAACTGATGATCGACGCTGCCCCGGACATCTAGAAAACACCGATTCGATTGACAGGAAATAATTTGATCATATTGTGACTCGCAACCACCGTTGCAGGAGTCTTTCGGATGTCCACGATCACAAACCACATGCCCACCGCCGAATTGCAGGCGCTGGACGCCGCCCACCACATGCACCCGTTCTCCGCCAACGGAGCGCTGGGCGAAGAGGGCGCGCGCGTTATCACCCGCGCCAATGGCGTCTATCTGACAGACAGCGAAGGCGAACAGATCCTGGACGCGATGGCCGGCCTGTGGTGCGTGAATATCGGCTACGGACGAGATGAGCTGGCCGACGCCGCCGCCCGCCAAATGCGCGAGCTTCCCTACTACAACACCTTCTTCAAAACGACGCACGTGCCCGCAATTGCACTGGCCAACAAACTGGCCGAGCTTGCCCCGGGCGACCTGAACCACGTGTTCTTCGCAGCTGGCGGGTCCGAGGCGAACGACACCAACATCCGCCTGGTGCGCACCTATTGGGCCGAAAAAGGTCAGCCTGACAAGAACATCATCATCAGCCGGCACAACGCATATCATGGCTCGTCAGTGGGCTCCGCTTCGTTGGGCGGAATGGCCGGAATGCACGCACAGGGCGGTATTCCGATCCCGAACATCCACCATATCAATCAACCCAACTGGTGGGCCGAAGGCGGTGACATGACGCCCGAAGAGTTCGGCCTCACCCGCGCGCGCGAACTGGAAGAAGCCATTCTAGAACTGGGCGAAGATCGTGTCGCGGCCTTTATCGCCGAGCCGGTTCAGGGCGCAGGCGGCGTGATCGTCGCGCCCGATACCTACTGGCCGGAAATCCAGCGCATTTGCGACAAATACGATATTCTCATGATCGCCGATGAAGTGATCTGTGGCTTTGGCCGTACGGGCAACTGGTTCGGATCGCAGACCGTTGGCATCAAGCCCCACATCATGACCATCGCCAAGGGCCTCAGCTCGGGCTACGCACCCATCGGCGGCTCCATCGTCAACGACGAGATCGCCGAGGTGATCGGCGGCACTGAATTCAACCACGGCTACACCTATTCCGGCCACCCGGTCGCGGCCGCTGTTGCCCTGGAAAACCTGCGCATCCTTGAAGAAGAAAAGATCGTCGAGCATGTCCGTGACGTCGCCGCCCCCTACCTGAAACAGAAGTGGGAGGCGCTGGCCGATCACCCGCTGGTGGGCGAGGCCAAGATCGTCGGCATGATGGCGTCGATCGCGCTTACCCCCGACAAAGCCAGCCGCGCAAAATTCGCCTCGGCCCCCGGCACGGTGGGCTATATCTGCCGCGACCGCTGCTTTGCCAACAACCTGATCATGCGGCATGTGGGCGACCGGATGATCATCTCTCCGCCTCTGATCCTGACGACGGCGGATATCGACGAGATGTTCGTGCGCATCCACAAATCTCTGGACGAAGCACAAGCTGAGATAATCGCGCAGGGGTTGATGAAAGCGGCCTCCTGATCCGCCCTTCATCTGGCTAAAACATCCCGGGGGAGACGCCGATAGGCGGCGGGGGCAGAGCCCTTAGCCCGCTCGTTAGTTGCACTTTCAGTTGTGGTCGACAAGTTATCACCGCTGATTGCGATCCCTTTGGCATTGCCCAAGCACTAACATCAAAATCGGCCCAAGGCGGCCATTTGCGTCGGCCGCATCGAAAGTCGGCTTATAGCCCAGGGCGGACCTTTGTCTTACTATTGGAGTCGCAGGAGCAACGAAGAACCACATACCTACCTACACAATCCGGCGTCGAAAACGGCCATCATTGCGCTTCGCAGGTGAGCAATATCTTCGTCCACTGAAGCGGAGTGATCGCATTTAAATGACGGCAATACCTCGACCCTGATCGTTCCGCTTTTGGGCAAGTGTTTGTCGCGCGGCATGCTTTTGTAGGATGCGTGAATTACGACGGGTCGTGTTGTTCGGCCGTTGGTGCGCGCGACTACTATAGCTCCTGCCTTGAACTTGCCGAGGCTTCCGGAGTTAGTGCGCGTACCCTCTGGGAAAAGCACGACATAACGGCGCGCGGGCATGGCTTGAACAAAAGCAGTGAGTGTTTCGATCGCCACATTGCCACTTTTCCAGTCAATCTTCACCGGCCCTACACACTTGATTCCGTGGCGTTGGATAACCGCGTCGCAAAGTTCCTTTTTTGGCGGCGAAGGTGATCCACTTGGCGTCGGACACCACGTCAATCAGAGTGAAACCATCCAGGTGGCTGCGGCGGTTGATCACGATAATTGTGGAACGTCACAGATCTTTGACTTAATCGATGGCCAAAACCTCAAGGAATGATTGCATCACGTCATTCATATCTGACCCAAACATCAAGCATTTCTGACCCAAAACACCTATCGACCATACGTAAGCACTGCTGCCAATACTTCAAACTTCCTCAAATCGTCGAAAGGCCAAGGCAATTAAACCGGCGATGGCCATGTAAACCAAAGCCAACAACAACAGGGGCTCGTAGACCACAAATGTGTCTGCTCGAACCCGGGACGAAACAGCATATATCTCGACCACTGTGATCGTTGCTACGAGTGGCGTTGCTTTGAGCTGCAAGATGGTTTCTCCGCCCAAGGTAGGTAGAACATTGCGTACGGCTTGGGGTAGCCAGATCCGGCGGAACATCGTGAAACGTGGCATCCCGAAAGACTTTGCAGCCTCCAGCTGGCCTTTTGCCACACCGGAAAACGCGCCTCGCATGACCTCGCCTTCATATCCCGCAAAGGACAGTGTCAGTGCCAGGACGGCGTAGGGCCAAGCCTGACGCAGGTAGGGCCAAAGCTCAGACGACCGTATCCAGGGAAACTGCGGAAACAACGAACCAAGCCCGTAATATAGCAACCAGATCTGCAACAGCAGCGGTGTGCCTCGAATTATCGTGCAGAACACCCGGGCGGGCGTTGCCAAGTACCACGGGCCCACCGCCTGCGCCAATCCCAGAGGCACAGCCATTAGAAAGCCTAGTACGGTTGTGACTACCAAGAGCCAAATTGTGGTCCAGAGACCCTGCAACGCCAAAGGGGCATATTTTGGAATCCAATCCCAACGCAGCGAGAACGCACACCAGATCACAAGCGCTGCAAACAACAACATCATGACGATACGGTGCGGTTGCATAAGAGCTTTTACAGTAATCATGCCGAGCCACCCTTCAACGAAGGTTGACCACGCCGCGCCCATTTCTCGATACGGGCAAAAACGACCCCTGAGAAAAGGGTCACCATAAGGTACAAGAAACCTGCAGCCAAAAAGAAGGTGAAATAAGCACGGGTACTGCTAGCCGCTTGGCGCGTTTCCAGCGTCAACTCACTGAACCCGACGACAGCAAGCAAGGCCGTGTCTTTGGTGGCGATAAGCCACAGATTGGCCAGCCCGGGCACCGCAAATCCCATCATTGCTGGTATTGTCACCCGACGCATGATCATGAAAGCGGGCATTCCATAGGACTTCGCCGCCTCGATCTGCCCGACTGGCACCGCCTTTATGGCGCCTCGCAGAACCTCGGTGGCATAGGCGCCTTGTACAACGCCCAGCACCCAAATACCGGCGGCGACACCGTTGATCTCGACCCGACCGCCACCGACCGCCTCAGAGATCTTGTTGATGATATCACTGCCGACATAATAAAGGATCAGGATCAGCACCAATTCAGGCACCGCCCTGATCACTGTTGTGTAGATGGCAAGAAGGTCGCGCGTGACCTTCCCGCCGTAGAGTTTTCCGTAGGCCCCGAACAGCCCGATAACCAGCCCCATTCCAAATGCGCCGAAGGCGATTTGTAGGGAATTGGCAAGCCCGCGCAACAGGTTGCCACCCCAACTAGACAGCGACAGCAACTCCATGCTGGTGCCAAGGCCCAGTGTCTCTAACAGTCCGGTCACAGCTACGCCTTAGTAGATGCTGGTGGTGAAATAACCCTCGGTGATTTTCTCGTGGGTCCCATCTGCCAGGATCGCAGCGATCCCTTTGTTAAGCGCTTCAAGAAGTTCGGTTTCGCCCTTGCGCACACCGGCACCGACGCCACGGCCCAAGATTGCCGGATCATCCTCGACAGCACCTTTGATCTCGCAACAGCTGCCATTGTCCGAATTCACAAAATCCGCCATAGCGATGCTGTCGGCTTGAGTAGCATCGATGCGACCCGCGAAAAGGTCTTGGTTGGCCTCATCCTGAGTCTGATAGACTTTCAGCTCTGAATCCTTGAAGTATTCCTGGGCATAGGCCTGGTGGATGGTCGAGGCTTGGATCCCGATGATCTTACCAGCAAGGGACTCTGCGGTGGGTTCGATATCCATCGACTTGTCGGCCACGATCACTGCGGGTGTGTTGTAGTACGCATCACTGAAGTCGATGGTCTTCAGCCGCTCTTCGGTGATCGACATCGACGCCATGATCGCGTCGATCTGCTGGCCGGTCAGCGACGGAATGATACCGTCCCAGGCAACAGGTGTGATCACGCAGTCAAGCTCGGCTGCGTCGCAGACGGCATTGATCACCTCGATCTCCCATCCTACCCAATTGCCCGAGCTGTCGGGTGACGCAAATGGGGGATAGGGTTCGGCGGCGATACCGATCTTGACTTGTTCAGCTGCGGCAGCGCCTGCAGTTAGAACGGCTGCGGCCGTTGCTGCAGTCAGAAGTGCTTTCAGTTTCATTAGGGGTCTCCCGGTTGGTTTTATTTGGTGTTTTGATGCTATCCGACTGATCTGAGGAATTGCTTCAGTCGTTCTGATTGTGGATTTCCAAAGAGGTCGGCAGGCGGTCCCTGCTCTTCAATGCGCCCCTGGTAGAGGTAGACGACATGGTTCGCCACTTCGCGCGCGAACTTCATCTCATGGGTGACCAATAGCATGGTTCGCCCTTCTGCAGCCAGGTCACGGATCACCGTCAGCACTTCGCCCACTAGTTCTGGATCCAGTGCGGATGTCGGCTCGTCAAAGAGCATGGCGGAAGGATCAACTGCCAATGCCCGAGCAATAGCCGCCCTCTGCTGTTGGCCCCCGGAGAGATATGCTGGGAAGGTGTCCTCTTTGCCGCCCAGGCCTACCCTGACCAGCAACTGGCGCGCGCGTTCGATCGCCTCTGATTTTGGCACCTTCAACACATGTACCGGAACCTCGATCACATTCTCCAGCAGAGTGCGGTGGGTCCACAGGTTGAATTGCTGGAACACCATCGCCAGCTTTGTCCGGATGCGCTCTATCTGCTTCTGGCTGGCCGGGCTGCCATCTGCCCGCATTGCTACTTCCTCGCCTCCGATTATGATTTTGCCGGAGGTCGGCGTTTCAAGGAAATTGATGCATCTTAGCATGGTCGACTTGCCAGACCCCGAGCCACCAATGATCGCTACGACATCGCCCTGATGTGCAGTGAGGTCTACGCCTTTTAGTACCTCGAGATTTCCAAAAGACTTGTGCAAGTCCTCAACGCGGATCGCCTCTCGGCGCGTATCCGTTTCTTGAGCAACTGCGTCAGCGGCGGCTGTGTCCATTTTTTCTTTGACCCCAACTTTCTGATTGCAGTAAGCCGCGAGCATAGTAATTATGCAAGTGTATAATTACAGCATCCGCAAATTAGGACCAATCGTGAGCGAAACCCGCAAGAAATTTAAGCGCGAGACGGCCGAAGCCCGACAACACGCACTGATTCTGGCGACACTTGATTTGGTCGCCGAACAAGGCGTGCGTGGCGCAACTGTGCGGGAAATCGCAGATCGCGCAGATGTTTCTCAGGGAATGATCCGTCATCATTTCAACTCCAAGCAGGAGCTGATCGCCGCCGCTTATGAGCACCACATGAACTCGATGACAGATCAGACCTTCGCACCTGCGCATGAAGTCGAAGCCAGCGCCCAAGCCAAGTTGGCAGCTTTCGTGACCGCGTCGTTGACGCCTCCGGTTGTCGACCCCCGTGCTATCGCTCTTTGGGCCAGTTTTTTGAACAAAGTTCAGCAGGACCAGCAAATGAAGGCGACCCACGAACGAACATACGCCTATTTTCGGGACCAGCTTGAAGGGTTAATCGCGGCCTCTCTGAATGAAGCGAACCGTTCGGCATCGCCTGTCCAATTGCGGCAGCTGGCTATCGCTTGCAATGCGGTCATCGACGGTCTGTGGCTGGAAGGCGGGGCCTTACCCGATGCCTTTGAGCAGGGTGAACTGGTTGAAATCGGGCTGCAATCCGTTTCCGCCATTATCGATTTGGATCTAACGCAAGAGAGCGAGCGCCTATGAGGTTGACGGCAATTACTGAACGGCTGGCCGGATTGGGCGGCGGTAAGTGGGAAGTACACTTGAAGGCGCGCGCCATGGTTGAGGCAGGCGCCGATCTGGTGGAAATGACAATCGGCGAGCCGGACGTGCCAACGCCGTCGGAGCTTTGCGATGCCGCTGCCTTAGCTTTGCAGTCGGGCCGTACCGGCTATTCCAACGGCCGCGGAGAGGCCGGGCTTTGCGCAGCCTTGGCAGAGTCGTACACCAAAAGCCGCGGCCGGCAGTTTTTGCCGGAGAACATTCTTTGTTTTCCCGGCACGCAGACCGCACTTTATACGGTGATGCAAGGCGTCGCCGAAGCCGGTTCCGAAGTGTTGGTCGGTGATCCGATGTATGCCACGTATGAGGGCGTGATCCGCGCATCAGGAGCCGAACCCGTGCCGGTGCCACTCCGCCCTGAAAACGGTTTTCGGTTGCAGGCCGAAGATATTGCCGAGCGCATCTCCCCGCGCAGCCGCGCTATACTTCTGACGACTCCGCATAATCCAACCGGCGCGATCGTGACCGCAGAAGATGTGCGGAAAATTGGCGAACTTGCGATCAAGCACGACCTCTGGATCATCTCGGACGAAGTGTACGAGCATCTAGTGTTTGAAGGAGCAGAATTTGTCTCTCCGTTGTCTGTCCCGGACTTGGCCGATAGGGTCATCGCGGTGTCGTCGATTTCAAAATCTCACGCAGCCCCTGGATTTCGCAGCGGTTGGTGCGTAGGCCCAGCCGCGTTCTGTACTGCGTTACTACCGGTCTCGGAAACGATGTTGTTTGGCAACCAGCCCTTTATCGCAGACATGACGGAAAAAGCTGTGCGAGACGGATCTTCGGTCGCCGCTGGTATGGCTTCCCGTTTTGCAGCCCGCGCTGATGGTCTGGCACGCCGCCTTCATAGTGAAACGCCTCTGACCGTCCACCAACCGGAAGCGGGCATGTTTGCGTTAGTCAACGTGTCGGGCATTGGAATGGATGGTGACGCCTATGCTTGGGATCTTTTGGAGCATGGCGTTTCAGTGATGCCGGGCTCGGCCTTTGGTGAAAGCCTCAAGGACTGGGTTCGGGTCGCCCTCACCATCGACGACAGCCAATTCGCGACGGCGCTGGACCGCATCGTCGCCCACGCAAACCTCAGCAAACGGAATGTTGCATGACCAAACAAACAGTGGGCGAGGCACTGGTCGCCGAATTGAAGCAACGGGGCGTATCCTGCGTGTTCGGCATTCCCGGCGTGCACACCGTTGAGCTCTATCGCGGGCTTGCCGCCTCGGGCATTCAGCATGTGACCCCAAGGCACGAGCAAGGCGCAGGTTTTATGGCTGACGGCTATGCGCGTGTTTCAGGCAAGCCGGGCGTGGCCTTCGTGATTACGGGGCCCGGCCTGACAAATACGCTGACGCCGATGGCGCAGGCCCGCGCGGATTCTGTTCCGATGCTGGTGGTTTCTGGCGTCAACGAAAAGAGCACGCTACACAAGGGTCTTGGCCATTTGCATGAACTGCCCGACCAACATGCGCTCGCCAAGACTGTTTCGCTGGTGTCCGAACATGTGGACCAGCCGGGTGATCTGAGCGCTGCTTTGGATCGCTCGTTTGCACCCTATTCCGCTGGACGACCGGGCCCCACCCATATCCAAATCCCGCTGGATGTGGCGGGATTGGTCGCTGAAAGCGCCCTGACTCCGGATGATCATCCCCATCAGGCACTGGACAGTGACTTGGTTCAACAAGCTGTAGACCGGCTGTCGGCCGCGCGAAAAGTCGTCATCTTGGCGGGGGGCGGAGCGAAAACGACCGGAGAAGATCTACAAACTCTGGCAGAGCGTCTCGATGCGCCTGTCGTGCAAACCGTAAATGCGCGCGGTCTGATGCATGGGCACCCACTGACTATTCCCGCTAGTCCGAGTTTAAAATCTGTCCGGACACTGATCGAAGAAGCCGATTGCGTCCTCGCTTTGGGGACCGAGTTGGGCCCAACGGACTATGACATGTATGCCACCGGAGATATGGCCTCAATGTCGGGGCTCATACGAGTGGATATTTGCCCGGATCAATTGACCCGTCACGAAGCCGCAATAGCCATAGAGGGTCGCACCGGTCAGGTTGTTTCGTCCTTGCTGTCGGCATTGCCCGGAAAATCCAACCGACGAGATGGAAAGGATCGCGCTGAAAGAACCCGCGCTGCGGCGTTTGAAGAGATAGGTTCGGACTACCGCGCTCAAGTCGGGATTCTCGCGGCCATGCGCGCCGCAGTCCCGAATGCGCTCATGATCGGAGATTCCACTCAGCCGATTTATGCGGGCAACCTCTACTATGATCACGACCGTCCTGGCGGTTGGTTCAATGCGGCCACCGGATACGGGGCTCTTGGCTATGGCATTCCGGCCGCCATCGGTGCCGCGATTGCCGACCCGGAGGCGTCCGTGATTTGCATCGCCGGAGACGGAGGTGCCCAATTCTCACTGCCCGAGATCATGGCTGCAGTGGACCAAAACCTCCGCATTACCTTTGTTCTTTGGAACAACCATGGCTATGGCGAAATCGCCACGTCCATGGAGGACGTGGGCGTCGAGGTGATCGGTTGCGACCCAACCCCACCTGACTTTGCGGCCACTGCTGCCTCGTTTGGCGTCCACTACAAACGCGTTCTGCAAGATCCAACAGCTGTTGCCGCTGCACTGGCAGAAGCCGATGCCCAATACGGCCCCTCGATTCTGGAAATTGATACTGCCGGGCGCCGCTCGGATCAGGAGTGACTCATGCGAAACCCGACCTTTGAATTTACCGGTGCCATAACGCGCAAGCCTGCCTCGACCATTGCAGACGGCCTGCGTGCCGAGGATATCGGCAATCCCAGCCTAGAGGGTATGCTGGCTGCGCATTCGGCCTATGTCAGCGCGCTGCGGAGCACTGGAGCAGAAGTTATTGAGCTAGACCCGCTGGAAGCGTACCCGGACGCCCAATTCGTCGAGGACACTGCGCTGTGCCTGCCGCAAGGTGCTATCCTGATGCGACCTAGCGCGCCCTCCCGCCTGGGTGAGGTGGCAGAAATTTCGTCGACGATCCGTGCCTGCTACGACGACGTCCGCGAGATCAAAGGTCCCGGCCATGTCGAAGGAGGTGATATCCTGGTGACCGGAAAGGAAATTCTGGTCGGCCGCTCGGATCGAACCGACGCTGCAGGCGTGGCCGAGCTGACGGAAATTGCCAATGAATGGGGCCATGCTTTGCGCGAGGTGTTTACGCCTGAAGGCGTGTTGCATTTCAAGACCGATTGTTCGCTGATGGATGCCGAAACCATCCTTTCAACCAAGCGCCTGGATGCGTCCGGGTGTTTTGAAGGCTACCGGGTTCTGCATGTTGCCGACGGTGAAGAAGCGGCCGCCAATGCAATACGTTTCAACAATCTGGTACTCATGGCGGCTGGTTTTCCGCGCACTGCAGATGTTTTGGACAAGGCTGGGTACGAGGTGGTCCAAATCGACAACACCGATTGCGCCAAGTTGGATGGCGGCATGTCATGCCTGTCTCTGAGGTTTTGATGGTAGCGAAGGATCATCAGGCAAAATAACCGAGTTCAGCTTGAGTGCCGAGGCTGTCCGCATGCGCGCCGCACCTGCTTCCGTCCAGCCAACGAGCGCAAAAGAGCAGTCCGCGCCGCCCAAACACCCTAAACACGATTAGCATGCAATCGCGTTTTTCGCCTTAGCGCTCGGCTAAGTGCGAGAGCACCAAGGTATTTGGCCCAAGCTGGCAAGTGCGAGGCAATACCAAACAATAGTGCAATCGACAGCTTGGCAGCGCCCCCCTCCCCTACCTCAACCGCTCAAGCAAACGAATGGACGCATAGCCATCTGGCAGCAGTCCTTGAGCCAGCTGATAGGCCCGCACTGCATTCACCGTATTCGGCCCGGTGCGCCCATCTATGCCCTGGGTATCAAACCCGGCCTGCGTCAACCGCGTTTGCAATTCCTTTTTCTCGGTAAAACTCAGCACCCGGTCGCCACGCGGCCAACTGGCCTGAAACGGAGCATCTCCGCTCAGCCGATCCGACAGGTGACCAATTCCGATCACATAGGCATCCGCACCGTTATACGCCTCGATCACGCTGAAATTGTCGAAGATCATCAGCGCTACACCCTGCCCGCCCGCAGGCAGCAAGATCGCCGCCCGT
This sequence comes from Ruegeria sp. B10, assembly GCF_056539825.1. NCBI lineage: Bacteria > Pseudomonadati > Pseudomonadota > Alphaproteobacteria > Rhodobacterales > Roseobacteraceae > Ruegeria > Ruegeria sp. B10. The sequence goes on along the minus strand of NZ_JBQFVP010000007.1, from coordinate 149,906 downwards.
CCATGATCGCGCACCGGTTTGCCATCAAGTCCGACCACACCACGTGCTGCCCAATCAGACGGCATCAGAGTGTAGTCCCGCTTGGCCGTTGCATAGTCGAACCCGTTGGGCAGACGCACTTCCACCCCCCAGGGTTGCCCTTTGGTCCACCCATGCCGGGCCAGATAGGCGGCGGCCGAGGCCAGCGCGTCTGTCGGATCCTCAGACCAGATATCACGCCGACCGTCGCCATCGAAATCAACCGCGTGATCCAGATACGAGGTCGGCATGAATTGCGTATGCCCCATGGCGCCAGCCCAGCTGCCCACCATGCGACCCGCACTTATATCCCCGGCCTGAATGATCCGCAAAGCTGCGATTAACTGGGTCTCGAAAAACGAAGCGCGGCGGGCATCGAAGGCCAATGTCGCCAGAGAGCGGATCGTCTGGTTGCTGCCACGATAGGACCCGAAGGAGGTCTCGAGGCCCCAAATGGCAGTTACGACCTCTTTCTCGACGCCATATTGCGCCTCGATCTGCCGCAGGACTTTTCGATGCCGGTCCAATGCCGCGCGACCATTGGAGATGCGCGTGTCCGAGACGGCCGCGTCCAAATACTCCCAGATCGGCTTTGAGAACTCTGCTTGATTGCGATCCCGTTTGATGACCCTTTGGTCATAGCTAAGCCCGGCCAGTGCGTGATCCAATGTCTGCTGAGTGATCCCCTGCGCAACCGCCCGCCGCTGAAACGCGCCAAGCCATGCCTGAAAGCGGGCATTGCCTTCTACCGACACCCGAACGGCCTCAGCCGAAGGTCGCGGCACCGGCCGGAGGGAGATCACCACATCCGCCGAGGCCAGTTGTATCGTATTGTCCAAAAGTCGATTTTCTGACCCTTGAGAAGTTTCTGCTGAACCTGCCTGCATCATGGATGCCCACAATGCGGCGGTCATGACGCCGCCTATGCATTTACGCATTCCGTTTTTTCCTGATTACTGCTCTGCCTCAGGATAGCGCAAAATGGGCGGTTTTCAAAGCACGCAGACCGGTTCTGCCGATAGGGTCATCCGAGGATTTTCTGCCCGTTCTGCCAGACGGCCAGCAGATCCCCCTCAGGGCCGATATGCAAGACATGTGCCAGCGCGCCTTTGACCAGACGTCCGATCTGGCGATTGCCGATCAAGTTCGCGGACACAAGGCTGGCCATCTGCAGGGCCTTAGCAAACGGCACATCGACTTGCGTGGTAAGATTCCGCGCCGCCTGCAACAATTCCAGATGCGCGCCGGCCAATGTTCCGTCGGCCAGCGTTAGCCGGTTGTCCTCCCGGTGGATTTCACGGCCATTGAGCTCAAACACGCGGATATCCGACCCTGCCGTCGCCATGGCATCGCTGACCAGAAAAATCTCACCGGGTCCCAGCTTGGCATTCAACGCATTGCGGATCATGGCGGGATGAACATGGATCATGTCCGCGATAAGACCCGCCGAGAATTTTCCCTCGGCCAATGCCGCGCCAACGGTTCCCGGCGCGCGTCCTTGCATCTGGCTTTGCGCGTTGAACAGATGCGTCACACAGCGCGCACCAGCCTTTGCGGCGGCAACGCAGACCTCATAACTGGCATCGGTATGCCCCAAGGAGACCAATACACCTGCCGCCGTCAGTGTTTCAATCTGGGCGTTCGTGACGCTTTCGGGCGCCAGTGTCACTTTAAGCACCGGCAATTGGGCGGCGGCCTCAAGCAGGGCCGCGACATCCGCATCCTCCATCGGGCGGATAAAGGCAGCGTCATGCGCGCCTTTGCGGGAGACAGCCAGATGCGGGCCTTCCAAGTGCAGGCCAACGATCCCCGGAACGCCTTGCCGCACGGCCTCAATCGCGGCCGAGATGGCGTTTGCGGTGACCTCGGGCGAATCCGTGATCAAGGTCGGCAGGATCGAGGTCGCCCCGATCTGCGCATGAGCCCCAGCCATGATCTGCAGCGCGTCGACATCCGGCTGGTTGTTGAACATCACCCCGCCGCCGCCATTGACCTGCAGATCGACGAAACCCGGCGCGAGAAACCCGCCCTCCAGCGTGATTGGCACGTGCCCAGAGCCAAGTTCCGACATGGTAACGACGCCATCAACCCGCCCACCCCGATGCAACAGCGCGTGGTCTTTCACGATGCCGTCCGGCGTCAGAATATCTGCTCCGATGAGGGCGTGGGTCGTCTCCGTCATACCGTCTCCGTCACCTTCTTGAGGTGCCGGGGGGCATCCGGGTCAATGCCGCGCGAGGCGGCGAAAACCTCGACCATGGAGTAGAACGAAACGATCAGGCTCAGCGCGTCGGTCAGCGGGTGTAGCGTGCGGACATGTTCGACCGGCGACGCAGATTTGACCTTGGTCGTGGTCGCAAAAACGCGGGCCCCTTTGGCGCTGATCGCGTCGGCGACCTCGGACAACGCGGGTTCCGCAGCATCGGCAGCAGCAAAGCTGAGGACAGGAAACCCTTCTTCGACAATCGAGACCGGCCCATGCAGCACTTCGGCCGAAGAATAGCTCTCCGCGTGCAATTGGCAGGTCTCTTTGAACTTCAATGCGGCCTCGTTGGACATGGCGAGCACCTGCCCGCGCCCCAAGGTGAACAGCGACGGGTTCGCCCCAATCGCAACCCGTACCTCAGGCCAGTCGATACGCGCAGCTTGCGCCAGCCGTTCTGGCAAATCGCGAATGGCCGCCAAAAGCGCCTCGTCCCGCGCCCATTCGGCCAACACCCACAGGCCCGCCACGGCGGAGGACACAAATGTCTTGGTCGCGGCCACACTTAGTTCGGGGCCTGCCTGTATATCAATCGTATAGGCGCAGGATACCGCCAGCGGAGAGTCCGCGTCATTTGTCAACCCGATGGTCAGTGCGCCATCACGATCCGCGCTGCGAACCATCGCCAGGATATCCGGGCTTTGACCGGACTGGGACACGGCCAGACAAAGGCTGTTTTGCAGCCGGAGCGGCGCGTTGTAGATCGACGCGACAGAAGGGCCGACCGAGGCCACCGGCAGGCCCAACAGGATTTCCGACGCGTATTTGAGATAGGTGCAGACATGATCCGACGACCCCCGCGCCACGCTTGTCAGAAAGGCAGGATCAAGGGTCCGGGCGACCTCAGCCGTGGACGCAATGTCCTGTTGACCCCGGCTGAGCAGCCGTTCGACCGCGTCAGGTATCTCATCGATTTCCCGGCGCATCCGGGTGATCTGCTGTTGCATGTGGTTTCCTAGCTGTTTGCAAGGCGCAGTTCGGCCACGAAATCGTAGGCATCACCGCGATAGACAGAGCGGGTGAACTCCACCACGCGTCGATTGGACAGGAACGAGGTCCGCACGATCCGCAGCCCGGCCACGCCTGGCTCGACCCCCAGAACGGCGGCATCGTTGGCCTCAAGGTTGATGGCTGAAATTCGCTGCATGGCGCGTACCGGGCGGTTGCCGTCGCGTTCCAGCACTTCATAGAGCGAGGATGTTACGCCTTCTGGATGCGGCAGGATATCGACCGGCAAGGCCGCGTGCTCAATCGCCATCGGCCGGTCATTGGCCATGCGCAGCCGCGACAGCCGCGCTACCTCTTCGCCCGAGGACAGGGCCAGCGCCATGACCTCTTCAGGTGAGGGCGTGTGGATGCCACGGTCCAGCCACTCGCTGGTCGAATCCAGCCCCCGACGGGTCATGTCTTCGGTAAAAGAGGTCAGCAGAGACAGCGATTGTTCGACCCGAGGCGTTCCGTCCGCCACGAAACTGCCCGAGCCCTGACGCTGCACGATGATGCCACGCTCGACCAAATCCTGCAGCGCGCGCCGGACGGTGACACGGGACAGGCCCGTCAGATGGGCCATCTCACGCTCGCCAGGCAGCGGGGCGCTTTCGGCCAGAACTCCGGCCTCAATGCTTTGCTCAAGTCGCTTGCGCAACCGTACATAGAGGGGGCCTGTCGCCTCCTGCAGCCAATCGGCGGGTTTCAGGAATGTCTCGATCGTGTCGCTCATCAGCCCGCCCCTACCTTTGCCCGCTCGGCCAGGTGACGCGCCAAAATCAGGGCACCGTCTAGCGGTGAGCCCTTGGCCTCGGTCAGGCAGGCCTGCATGTGAGGGGGCAGATAGTCTGCATAGTGCGGCGCGACCCCGCCGATCATGCAGATGGGCGATCCGTCGGTGTGACCAAGGGCGCGCAGCCCTTGCGCCAGATAGTCGGCCCCGCCTTGCAACAGATCTCGCGCCACGGGATCGCCACCAGCCGCAGCCGCGATGATCTCGGGGGCGAGACCTGCGAAATCCGAGGGGTTCGCCTGGCCAACAAACGCAACGATTTGCATGGGATCGCCGCCATATTCCGCGCTGATTTTTCGGGTCAGTGCGCTGTGCGGTTGAATGCCGTCTATCGCCAATAGAACGCGTTTAAGCAGCCTAACGCCTAACCAGTTGCCCGAGGCCTGATCGCCGATCAAAGCTCCGTAGCCGCCAATAAACTGCGTTCGCCCATCGGCCTGACGGGCCAGAAAGGATCCCGTTCCAACGCCGATCACAGAACCGTCCTGCGCGCCCAAGGCGCCCACAACCGCCGACCTGCGGTCATCTTCGACTTCGACAATCCGCGAGGGCAGACTGCGCGCAACCTCCGACGCCGCAACGGCATCCGTCACCCCAGCCAGTCCCGCGTAGGTCGGAATCTCGGCCAGATGCGCTCGGGGCAATTGCGCCTTATCGGCCAAGGCCTGCAGCCCCTCATCGAGGGTGCGCAGCGCTTTCTGACGATCCGAGAAGGCATTGGCACTACCCAATGTCACCTCGACTCGACCGTCAGGTGTGACCATCGCGAAACGGCACTTTGTGCCACCGCCGTCGATTGCAATCAGGTATTGGAAGGACTCATTCATATAGATACCTTTAAGATACCTTTTGCCGAAAAAAAAGACCTCAGCTTATAGAAACTGAGAATTATTGGTTATTTCAGGGTTTTTTGGCATATTTTTCCAACGAGAGGTAGACAAAAGGTATTATATAGGTATTACTCTCATCTGGGGAGGAATCAAATGCTGCCGCAAACCGAAATGCTGCGCGACGAGGTCGAAGGGCTTGACCTGCGGCCAGATGTCGACATCCTTGACTATCTGCTTGAGGCGCAGAAGGCAGCATTGGGTGGGCTTGGCGGCTGCCTGGATGCCCTTTCAAAGGGGGCCGCCATTCTGACGGAGACTGTGCGCCGGGGCGGCAAGATTTACTACGCTGCAGCCGGTTCGTCGGGCTTGATGGGGCTGGCGGACGGGGCCGAGTTGTCCGGTACATTCGGCCTTTCGCCTGAGACCATGGCGATATGCATGGCAGGCGGGATACCGCAGGGCGCAGCAATGCCGGGCCATACCGAAGATGATCAAACGGCGGCGCAATCTGCTGCCGCCAAGGTACAACCGAGTGACGCTGTGATCGCTCTTTCTGCCAGTGGCAGCACGCCCTATGCCGTCGAATTCGCGCGTCACGCGCGCGCGCAGGGTGCCAAGGTCATCGGGATCGCCAACAACGCAGAGGCCCCGCTATTCGACTACGTAGATTGCGCCGTCCACTTGAACACGCCACCCGAACCCATTGCCGGCTCAACGCGCCTTGGGGCCGCGACGGCGCAGAAAGTGGCTCTGAATATGATGTCCACGCTGATGGGCGTTCGCCTGGGGCATGTTCATGACGGGATGATGGTGAACGTCATTGCGGACAACCATAAACTGCGCCAACGCGCCGAAGGGATCGTTGGAAAAATCGCTGGGGTTTCGGCAGAGCAGGCCAGTGCTGCGCTTACGCAGGCGTCCGGTAACGTGAAACAGGCAATCTTGCTGGCCGCGGGCGCCGACAGCCCGGACCGGGCCGAGGCGCTTTTGGCGCAATCCGATGGCCACCTGCGCCCCGCACTGAAACAACTTTAAAACCAAACAAAATACCAAGGGAGAAAAGACCATGAAGAAAGTATCACTAAGCGCCGTTTTGCTGGCGTCGTCGGCCCTTGCAGGCGCCGCCTATGCCGAAACGGTCCTGACTATCGAAAGCTGGCGCAATGACGATCTGGCCCTGTGGCAGGAAAAGATCATCCCCGCGTTTGAGGCGCAGAACCCGGATATCAAAATCCGATTTACACCCTCGGCCCCTGCCGAATACAACGCGGCCCTGAACGCCAAACTGGATGCCGGATCGGCCGGAGACCTGATCACCTGCCGTCCGTTTGACACTTCGCTTGGTCTTTATGAGGCCGGTCACCTGACGGATCTGTCCGATCTGGGCGGCATGGCCAATTTCTCGGACGTGGCGAAATCTGCGTGGCAGACCGATGACGGCGCGGCGACCTTCTGTGTTCCCATGGCCTCGGTCATTCACGGTTTCATCTACAACAAGGACGCCTTCAACGAGCTGGGCATCGACGTGCCCACAACCGAGGCTGAGTTCTTCGCGGCGCTCGACAAGATCAAAGAGGACGGCACCTATATCCCGATGGCAATGGGCACCAATGACCAGTGGGAAGCGGCAACCATGGGCTACAACAATATCGGCCCGAACTACTGGAAAGGCGAAGAAGGCCGTCTGGCCTTGATCGAAGGCTCGCAGAAGCTGACGGATGAGGCGTGGGTTGCACCCTATCGCCAATTGGCGAAATGGGGTGAGTACATGGGCGACGGGTTCGAAGCCCAGACCTATCCGGACAGCCAGAACCTGTTCACTCTGGGCCGCGCAGCCGTCTATCCGGCAGGCAGCTGGGAGATCAGCGGTTTCAACAATCTGGCCGATTTCGAAATGGGTGCGTTTAAGCCTCCGGTCCAGAATGCGGGCGATGAGTGCTATATCTCGGATCACACCGATATCGCCATCGGCTTGAACGCCGCGTCACCCAACGCAGAGGCTGCGCGCACCTTCTTGGATTGGGTCGGCTCGGAAGAGTTCGCAACCATCTACGCCAACGCCCTGCCCGGCTTCTTCTCGCTGTCCAGCTTTGACGTCGCGATGGACGACCCGCTGGCGCAGGAGTTCGTAAGCTGGCGTGGCGAGTGTGGCTCAACCATCCGCTCGACCTACCAGATCCTGTCGCGCGGCACGCCGAATCTTGAGAACGAGACCTGGAACGCCTCGACTCAGGTCATCAAGGGCGAGGAAAGCCCCGAGGACGCCGGTCAACGCCTGCAGGATGGCCTCGCCACGTGGTACGCACCGCACCAATAACCACTCACGAAACCAACGGGTCCGGCCTCCGGGCCGGACCCACCCAGAACAGTTGAGGCACAAGATGGGCAACAGCCGGATCAAATGGCACATAGTGGTGTTCCTTGCGCCCGCCGTGCTGGTTTACACCGCCGTGATGATCCTGCCGCTGTTCAACACGCTGCGGCTGGCGCTTTACACCGAGGTTGATCAATCCCGCGTCTTTGTCGGTTTGGACAATTTCCGCACGCTTTTTGGCGATCCTTTGTGGTCGGATGCGTTTTGGAACGCGCTCGGTAACAATTTCTGGTTCTTTTTCATTCACATGCTGGTGCAGAACCCGATCGGCATTGCTTTGGCTGCCATGCTCAGCCACCCGAGGCTGAGGTTTGCCGCATTCTACCGCTCGGCCATCTTCATCCCGACAATCCTGTCCTTTGTGATCGTCGGCTTTGCGTGGAAACTGATCCTGTCGCCGATCTGGGGCATCGCGCCGGACATGCTGGCCGCTGTCGGCCTGAAATCCCTCTACGCTCCGTGGTTGGGGAAAGAGGAATATGCCCTTACCACCTTGGCGCTTGTGTCGGTCTGGCAGTTCGTCGGCATCCCGATGATGCTGATCTATGCTGCGCTGCTGTCGATCCCAGAAGAAATCCTTGAGGCCGCCGAGGTCGAAGGCATCACCGGCATGGCCGCTTTCTGGAAGATCAAACTGCCGCTGATCCTGCCGTCGATCGGCATCATCTCGATCCTGACCTTCGTGGGGAATTTCAACGCGTTTGACCTGATCTATGCCGCGCAAGGCGCACTGGCAGGTCCCGATTTCTCAACCGATATTCTGGGCACCTTCATGTACCGCACCTTCTTCGGGTTCCAGTTGCAGCTTGGCGATCCGCATATGGGCTCGGCCATTGCGACGGGCATGTTTGCGATCATCCTGACCGGTGTCTGCGTCTATCTGTTTCTGATCCAGACCCGCATCCGCCGGTATCAGTTCTGAGGGTGGTAAGATGAACAAAGCCCGCAGAAACCCGTTCAATATCGCCGCCATGCATGGTGCGCTGATCCTGTACACCCTGATTGCGTTGTTCCCGGTCTTTGTGATCGTTATCAACAGCTTCAAATCCCGCAAAGCGATCTTTCGCGAGCCGCTGGCTCTGCCGGATGCCGAGACATTCTCGATGATCGGCTATCAGACGGTGATGAAACAGGGGGATTTCTTCCTCTACTTCCAGAACTCGATGATCGTCACGGTGGTGTCGCTGTTCTTCATCCTGCTGTTCGGCGCAATGGCCGCCTTTGCCCTCAGCGAGTACCGCTTTCGCGGCAACACCCTGATGGGCCTCTATCTGGCCTTGGGCATCATGATCCCGATCCGTATCGGCACGGTCGCCATCCTTGAGATGATGGTCGCAACCGGGCTGGTGAACACGCTGATGGCCCTGATCCTTGTCTACACCGCGCAGGGCCTGCCACTGGCCGTCTTTATCCTGTCCGAGTTCATGCGGCAGGTCAGCGACGATCTGAAAAACGCGGGCCGCATTGATGGCCTCAGCGAATACACAATTTTCTTCCGGCTGGTTCTACCGCTTGTACGCCCAGCGATGGCGACAGTAGCCGTGTTCAATATGATCCCGATCTGGAACGATCTGTGGTTCCCACTGATCCTCGCCCCGGCCGAGGAAACCAAGACGCTCACGCTGGGCAGTCAGGTCTTCATCGGGCAGTTTGTCACTGACTGGAACGCGGTTCTGTCCGCGCTCAGCATGGCGATCCTGCCGGTCATGGTTCTCTACGTCATCTTCTCGCGGCAATTGATCCGCGGCATCACCTCGGGGGCGGTCAAATGATCCGAGTCCTTATCGCAGGTCTGGGCAATATGGGGCTCAGCCACGCGCTGGCGCATCACCATCATCCCGACGCGCAGATTGTTGGGTTGGTCAATCGCTCGGGCCAGGTCGATCAGTCGGAGTTGCAGGGCTATCCCGTCTTCTCGGACTTCCACACCGCTCTGACTGAGACCGCGCCTGATCTGGTGGTTATCGCGACCTATTCCGACAGCCACGCTGACTATGCCTGTGCCGCGATGGAGTTTGGCGCGCATGTGTTTGTCGAGAAACCTCTGGCCACCACGGTCGAGGATGCGCGCCGTGTTGTCGCCAAAGCGGTTGAGACGGGGCGCAAACTTGTGATCGGCTATATCCTGCGCCACCACCCCTCGTGGATGCGTTTGATCTCTGAGGCGCGCGATCTGGGCGGACCCTACGTGTTCCGCCTGAACCTGAACCAGCAATCCACCGGCCCGACTTGGGAGACGCATAAGGCGCTAATGCAGACCACCTCGCCGATCGTCGATTGTGGCGTGCATTATGTGGATGTGATGTGCCAGATCACCGACTCCCTGCCCTTACGGGTCAACGGCATGGGCCTGCGCCTGTCGGACGAGATCGCACCGGATATGTACAATTACGGCCAGTTCCAAGTGGTGTTCGCGGACGGATCAGTCGGCTGGTACGAGGCCGGATGGGGCCCGATGATGTCAGAGACCGCGTTCTTCGTGAAAGACATCGTCTCGCCCAATGGGGCCGTTTCGATCACCGAGGGCAACAAGGGCGCTTCGGACGACGTGGACGGTCACACCAAAGTGGGCGGCATTCTTGTACATCGCCTGGATGGGGACACTCTGATCGAAATGGACGGCGAACCGGGCCATCAGGAGCTGTGCGATGCAGAGCAAGCCTACATGCTGCGCGCCATCGCCGAGGATATCGACCTGACCCGCCACATGAGCGACGCGGTGCAATCCCTGCGGATCTGTCTGGCGGCTGATGAAAGCATTCGAACCGGACAGCCGGTTGACCTGAAGGAGGCGTGACGTGACCGCCCTGAAGCTGAGTAGTGTATGTAAATCCTTCGGACCAGTTGAGGTGCTGAAGAACATCGACCTGACCGTCGAGGAGAATGAATTCGTGGTCTTTGTCGGCCCCTCAGGCTGCGGTAAATCGACCTTGTTGCGGGTGATTGCGGGGTTGGAGGGTGCGACCTCGGGCACGGTCGAAATCGACGGAGAGCAGGTCAATACCGTGCCCCCGGCGAAACGCGGGCTTGCGATGGTGTTCCAGTCCTACGCGCTCTACCCGCATCTCACGGTGCGTGGAAATATGGCGCTTGGGCTGAAGCAGGCTGGCCACCCGAAGGATGAAATCTCGCGCCGCATTTCCGAGGCCAGCCGGATGCTGTCGCTTGAGGACTATCTGGAGCGTCGCCCCGCCGAGCTGTCAGGCGGCCAGCGGCAACGTGTGGCCATCGGGCGCGCGATTGTGCGCAACCCGAAACTGTTCCTGTTTGATGAACCATTGTCCAATCTGGATGCCGCCCTGCGCCTGAACACACGGGTCGAGATCGCCAATCTGCACCGCCAGATTGACGCCAGCATGATCTACGTGACCCATGATCAGACCGAGGCAATGACACTCGCCGACAAGATCGTGGTTCTGCGCGACGGGCGCGTGGAGCAGATCGGCAGCCCAATGGACCTCTACAACAACCCCGCCAACCGCTTTGTGGCCGAGTTTATCGGCTCCCCCGCGATGAATTTTGTCCCGGCGGATATGATCGGCGGCCCAAAGGGCACCTATTTCGGCATCCGCCCGGAATATGCCACCCATTCTGAAACCGGGGCCCTATCCGGCACCGTGGTGCATGTGGAAAACTTGGGGGCCGATACGAATATCATGGTCGATATAGGAACCGGAAAACCCTTCACCATCCGCGCCTTCGGCCAACACAGGGTTGAGCCGGGCGCGCGGACAGGAATCGCCTTCGATCAGGCCAACGTCCTCGCTTTTGGCGAGGACGGGCAGAGACTTTAGCGCTACGCGTCTTCCCCAAGCTCTTTGACGGCGGCCAAGAGGCGGGCGATTTCCTGTTCTGTGTTGTAGTGACAGAAGGAAATGCGGATGCAGTCCGATAGCCCCAATGGCCCCAGCACATTGCCCGAGTAATGGTCGGCCTTGCGCGTATGGGTTCGAATGCCCTGCTGATTCAGCGTCTCGACCACATCTTCGGATGCCTTGCCTTTGAACACAATCGACACCAGCCCCTCACGCGCTGGGTTGTCGGCCCCGGCAAGAATGGTGACGTGATCCATATCGCGCAGACCGGGCAGATTGCCGGTGCCGTTGATGGCTGTATCGGTGAGGTGCGTCTCGTAGTCATGAATGGCACGACCCGCAGCCTCAATCCGCGCGCGCGGGTCAGTCTCGTCCGATACTTCCCCACCCAGCCAGTCGAAGTAAGACACCACATCCGACACCGTCGCATAGGAACCTGTGTCGCGGGTGCCGAACTCCCACCCTGTCGCGGGGGCGTCGATCAGCATGTCGTGGGGCGTATGGGTGAGACGGTCAGAGATCCACGCAATCCCGTATCCGTGACGCGAGAACACTTTGTAAGGTGAGATCGCATAGCCATCTACGTTGTAGGCATCCAGATCCAACTGCCCATGGGCCGCGTGCTGGATGCCGTCAACAATGATCATGCAATCCGGCGCAACCGCCCGGATCGCGGCCGAGATCGCGGCCACATCCATGCCCATGCCTGTCACCGGTGAGGCATGCAGGATCGTCGCCACCGCCACATCCGGGGTCATCAGTGCGGTGTAGTCCTCGGGCGTGACCAGACCGGTGTCGTTGTCATGCGGCACGTTCACATAGTCCAGCCCAGCAATCTCGGCCCAGCGGCGTGCGGCGCTGCGGGTGGCCGGGTGCTCAATGGAGGACCCGATCACCTTGGCTCCCTTGGGTGCGGCCAAACACGCGGTGCGAATCATGCGGAACAACAGCTCGGTGCCGCTTTCGCCTGCAAAGAACTGGCCGCTTGAGGCGTTCATGAACACGCCTAGATCCTGCTTGGCTTTGTTGATCACATTTTGCGTACCCTGCCCCGCAGGGTTGATACGGCCCGGATTGTCCGGGATCGCCGCATAGAAAGCCGAGGTCTCAGCCACCGATTTCAACGTCAGGGCGCCGCCTGCATTCTCAAAGAAAATGCGTTCGCCCTGAAACGGGCACGTGTCGACATGGGCGAACCTGTCGCGAATGGCATCAATAAGCGCGGGGTTGTCTTGGATCATGGGTCAGTCCTGTGGAAAGTCAGAGCGTTCGGACAGCTTGCACGGGCGTGCCGAACAGATCGAATTCAAACACCGGTTTTGTCTTCATGACAAGAAAAAGGGCCGGTTGAAACAACCGGCCCTTCTGCGTCAGTTGAACCGAGGGATCAGTTCGAACCGGCGTTCAGCTTTTCGTTCTGCTCGCGCAGCGTGTCCGAGATGATCGCGTACCATTCGCCGGACTGGCGCATCTCGTTCAGACCCTTGTTCATCATCGCGATGTATTCGCGGGCAAACGGGTTCGAACGGTGAGCCATGAAGCTCATCGACGAGAGAGTCGAAACATAGGGGTTTTCGACGATATCGTCCGATGTCAAACCCATGTCGTTCATGGTTGAGGCAAACAGCTCAACCTCGAATGCAGCAACGTCTGCTGTGCCGGTGAGAACGGCGTCCAGGCACTCACGCGCCGAGTTCGGATGAATCAGGTTCAGGTTTTTGCCGTTCAGGCCAACTTCTTCCAGAACAACCATGCTCCAACCCGCCATACGGCAAAGGGTTGCGCCTTCGAGATCCGAAAACTCTGTTGCGGCGGCGTATTCGCTTTCGGGCAGCGTGAAGAAGCCGCCAACAACGTCGTAGATCGGAACAGACGCCACGAACTGCGTGCAGCGGGCTTCGGTTGCCTCAGACCACTCGTAAGAGCGGTTTGTACAATCGGGCAGCGTCCAGGCAATCGAGATGTCGAATGCGCCCAGCGGCAGCAGAGTGTCCAAGTGCGAAGACCAGTCATCCACGAAGCTGACCGAGAAGTCGCGGCTATTGCCGGCACGCTGCAGGCTGGTTGTCGCCAGACGGGTCATGATGCCGCCGCCGCTCAGGGATTCTGTTGTAAACGGCTCCCAGCCGTTGCCCGCAACCAGTTTGATCGGTGGTGCATAGACGTTCGAACGTTTCACGCTGGCCGCACGCTGTTCTTCCGCCGCGATGATTTCCTGCGCCGACTGACCGTTGGGCAGGCTGCCATCCTCACACGGCAGAGCCAGGACCAGGCCGGGCTCTAGCGAATTGGGGTTGGTGATCTCGTTGCGGTTCGCGTTGAAGATCGGCTGATAGTTCGATGTGCCATAGGCTGCGATCGCGATGGTTGCCATCGTGTCGCCATCCTGCACGGTGTAGTTTGAACAGGCTTCCTGCGCTGCTGCAGCACCTGCGGAGAGTGTGAGGACGGCGGTTGCCGTCATCACTTTGGTATTGAGTTTTTCTCTTAGCATTTTTTATTCCTCCCATAAGTTGGAATGTGGAGATGAGGTTTCAGTTGATTGCGTCTAGCAGTCTTTCGTTATGCTCATTCAGGCTATCCGAGATGATGGCGTACCATTCCCCGGTTTCACGCATTTCGTTCAGGCCCTTGTTCATCAGGGCAAGGTATCTTTGACCCTGAGGATTGGACCGGTGAGTGATGAAGCGAAGGGACGACAGCGTCGAGACATAGGGGTTCTCGACTAGGTCGTTGGCATTCAGGCCCATTTCGCTCATGGCGTCTGCGAACAGCTGCAATTCGAACGTGGCGATGTCGGCTGTTCCAGTGATGACCGCATCCAGGCATTCCCGTGCGGTGGCGGGCTGCACAACCGTCATGGTGTCGTCGCGCAGCAAACCTTCTTGCTCCAGATCGTGCAAAGGCCAGCCTTCCATACGGCAGATCGTGGCGCCGTGCAGGTCGTCAAAGCTGGTGGCTCCGGCGTATTTGCCCTCGGGCACGCTGTAGAAACCGAACACGATGTCGTAGACTGGGGCCGAGGCGTGGAACTGCGTGCAGCGGACCTCGGTCTCCCATGACCATTCATAGCTGCGGTTGGTGCAGTCGGGGATATTCCAGGCCATCGACACATCGAACGCGCCCAGCGGCAGCAGGGTTTCGATATGCGAGTTCCAGTCATCCACGAAGCTGATCGAGAATTGCTCGTTATTGCCACCACGCTGCAGCGTTGTGGTGCCCAGACGGGTGATGAACCCGCCACCGTTCAGGGTTTCATCCGCGAACGGAGCCCAGCCATTGCCGGTCACCAGTTTGATCGGCCGTTTGAACGCACTGCTCTGCGCAGAGTTTGCAAAACGCTCCTGCTGCGCCGCGATGATGTCGCTTGCGCTCTGACCGTTTGGCAGGTTTCCGTCCTCACAAGGCAGGACCAGAGACAGCCCAGGATCCAGCGCGTTAGGGTTGCTGATCGCATCGCGGTTCGCGTTGAAGATGGGCTGGTAGTTGGACGTGCCATACGCGGTCAGCGCGATGGACGCCATGGTATCGCCGTCCTGCACGGTATAATTCGTACAGGCTTGTTGGGCGGCAGCGGCTCCGGCACTGACCGTCAATACGGCAGCGGTTGTCAACGCAACATTATGGAGCGTGAAGTTGGGCATTCGGTGTTTTCTCCAGATAAAATTTGAGATGGCTTTTCAGTTTTCTCAGCCGTTTTCCATTTGATAGCGAAGAGCGGATGACACGATGTCTCGCCATTCGCCGGATTGCTGCATGATCGCCAGACCCTTGTTGAGCGTTTCCAGAATCGCTTCTCCGTCCGGGTTGTCCTTGTGCGTCATGACATTCAGCGACTTGATCGCCGCCAAATTCGGGTTCTCGACTATGCGGTGTTCGTAGCCAAGCCGACCGATGGCTCCGTCGGCCAGGTGCGCTTCGATTGCGACAATGTCGGCCTCGCCCGTCATCACTGCTTCAAAGCACTCGTCCGGCGATTCCGGGCGCAGCAAGGTGATGATCGGCTCGTACAGACTGACCGCATCCATATGTGACAGCGACCAACCTTCGGGGCGGCAGATCGTCGTTCCGGCGAAATCAGCGTAGCTGAGCGCTTCGACATAGCTTGTGCCTTCGCGGGCGAAGAACGTGTCGACCACTTCGTAGAACGGGTTCGAGAAGTTGTAAGTCTCACAGCGGTTGCGGTCGTTTTCGGACAGCGCCGCGGGTTCTTCGCAATTCGGACGCGACCAGGGGAAAGTGCCGTCAAACGCAAGTGTCGGCATCAGCAGATCCAGATGCGAGTTCCAGTCGTTGACGAACTGAATCTTGTAGGCCTGCTCGGGTGCGGCACGCAGCATCGCGGTTTCCACCAGATGCGTATAGAGGCCACGGTGCGGCAGTGCTTCGTCGGTGAAGGGCTGATAGTCACCGCCGGTGATCAATAGCACCTGACGGTCACGTACCTCGGGGCGTTCACCCGTACCGGCATCGCGGATCAGGGCGGCACCTTCGGCGCGTGCCGCCTCGATTTCCTCACGCGCGGCGGCCTTTGCTTCAACCACGGCCTGTTCACTGACCTGCTTGGCCTCGGCTTCGGCAGCGGCCACACGGGCTTCGGCCTCGGCGATGGCCTGTTCCGCACGCTCTTCGGCCGCTTTGACCAGCTCGGCTGCCATTTCGGCGGCCAGACGCTCGGCTTCGGTATCAGCCAGTACCGGAGTACGACCGATATCTTCAAGGCAGGGCATTTCCAGCACGTCACCGACCCGAATGATGTTCGGATTGGATCCAATCACATCGCGGTTGGCGTCAAAAATGATGCGGAAATCTTCCGTCGCATAGACCTGAATCGCCAGCTCTCGCAGACTGTCGCCGCGCTGAATCTCGTAGTTCGAGCACGCCTCTTGCGCCGATGCTGCACCTGTCGCCGCCGCCAGGGCCAGGCTCGATATGATCAATGTGTTTTTCATGGGTCCCGTTGCTTTGCCTTATTATTGTTTCGCAAGTTTCACGACTGCGATTGAGAGGTTGTCTTGATCAGGGTTGTTCTTCGCCAGCACCGCCTGCTGCAGCGCTTCTGCGATTTCTTGCGCCAATGCCTGAGAATGGCCGCCTACAACCGCCTGAAGCTCGTCATCGGTCAGGGTCTGCAGGCCATCACTGCCGAGGATGAGGATATCTGCAGCCGTCATTGCCAGCGGATCTTCCGGGCAATCCACTTTGGGAATCGCACCCCCCATAATGACCGAGGTTAGTTGATTGCGGTCCGGATGAGCCCGTGCCTGCGCTTCGGTCAGCGTACCGTCGGCAACCTGCGCGTCGATCATCGGCGCCATCGAGTGGTCTTCGTTGATCTGCATCAGCGCGCCGTCCCGAAACAGGTAGAGCGGGCTGTCGCCAATCGAAATCCAGAACAGACGCTGCCCCAACAGCAAGGTGCCCAGCAAGGTGGACCCCATGTTGCAGCCATCGCCCTGTTCTTCATTTCGGTTCGAAATCAATGCGTTGGCCTGCATGGCCGCCAAAGGCAACGCATCTATCGCCGCGCGTTCTGACACGGTGTCGCTTTCCAGCTCGGCGTCCAGCGCCTCTCGCCAGGCGGCGACCACGAGGCCTGAGGCGACCTCACCAGCCTCATGCCCGCCCATACCGTCGGCAATCACGACATAGCCTGCATCTGCTGCGTCGAACATACGCGCAGCGATGGCATCCTCCTGCGTGTCCCGCTGACCCTGGTTCAGGATCAGCGCAACGTCATATGCCGGAGTCGCGAGCATCTATCAGGAATCCCGCCAATCAAAACCTTCGTCGCAGAAGGCCATGAAACGGATCGAGGTTTCGCTGATGCGGATCAGATCGCCATTGGACAGCGCCACGGTGCTGAGAACCGGCTTGCCATTCAGGCGCACCAAATTGGCCTTACCGCCATGACCCAAATAGCATTTGCGATCTTCCGGGTCATAAGCAATCACGGCGTGGTTGCTGCGCGAGATGCCGGTGTCGCCGAAATCCAGCTGGATGGCCTGATCATCATTGCGTCCGATCTGCATCAGACCTTCGGTCAGGGTGATGCTGGACCCACGGCCGGGGCCTTGGGTGACAACCAGCCAACCCACCGGGAAGGTCTCTTGCGCGGCTTCGGTCTTGGCCACCGGCTCGGCGGTTTCGATCAGGTCCTGAACGTGGGTATCTGCGCGTTCGAAACCCAGGAAAGTGGTCTTCACACGCGAACGGCGGTCCTCGGCTGGGGCCGTAGTCGGCGCTGGAGTCGGTGTCGGCTCAACCGCTGCGGCCTGCACCTCGGGTTCGGGCTGCGGCTCAGGCTGCGGTTCGGGGGTTTCCGCCACCGGCTCCTGAACTTCGACCTCAGGCTCGACCAGAGCGGCGGTCGGTTCCGGAGTAGGCTCGACCGCGACAGGTTCAATCACTTCGGGCTCTGCCGCTTCGACCTCATCCTGAACCGGCGCTTCGACAAGCTCGTCTTCGGACAGATGCAGGGTCACGATCTGCTCGTCAGCTTCCGGCTCGTCAATCGCTGCTTCCTCGGCCAGCTCTTCGGTCAACGGAGCTTCTTCTGCGAAGATCGACGTTTCTTCCCCGGTGTCCTCGGCCACGTCCTCGGCATCCGAAAACTCGGGCATCTCGCCTTCGGCGGTCAGCTCATCCTCTTCGTCATATGTCTCTTCATACGCCTCAGTGGCCAGATTGCCACCGCCTAGCGCCGCGCGCAGCGCGTTGAAATCCGCAATCGGTTCGGGCTTTTCCTCGGCCGGGGCTGCTGCCTCAGTCGTTTCTTCTTCTTTGGCTTTGCCGGCACCTTCTAGAAGCCGGCTGAGAGGGCTTTTGTATTTGAACATGGTGTCGACACCTTCAACTTGTTGG
The DNA here is from genome assembly GCF_056539825.1 of Ruegeria sp. B10. Lineage (NCBI taxonomy): Bacteria > Pseudomonadati > Pseudomonadota > Alphaproteobacteria > Rhodobacterales > Roseobacteraceae > Ruegeria > Ruegeria sp. B10. The sequence continues at coordinate 131,962 of NZ_JBQFVP010000007.1, read as the reverse complement.
CACGCAATTTTGTGCCGTTTCGATACCCGCACCACTTCTGTTCGCGCTGCGGTCTTTAATCTTGAAACCAGGAAACTTTTTACCTTTCTGCGTCGGGCCGGATCCCGTCAGGGTGGCTGTCTTTCGAGGGCCACCCTCAGCAAACACACGCTGGCAGATTACGTTCGAACCGGTCTGATCACTCCTGCGCAAGAGGCATGGTTGCGCCTGTATCGGCACCGTTGCGCAATACCGCAAACTGCGCCTGAGGCTGTTCGCCCGACACCAGTTGCGCTAGCACCGCATCGAGGCTTTCCGGTCCTTCGAACGCAAGACCCGTTTCGGCCTCGCTGACCAGCACATCCCCTGTTTGCAAGCTGCCCGACGCGCCTTCGGGCACCTCTGTCACAACTGTCTGCCAGCCACCGACCCCATTGCCGTTGACGCTAAAGCCGTAGCCGTTTTCCAACCCGATCGTGCGGAATGCAGGTAATGCCAGCAGTCCGTTCTGCGCCCGTGTCTCCCCCAGAGGACGGTAGCGCGCGGCTACGCGTAGATACCCGTCGGGATCCACCTGCAGGTTCTCAAGCACCTGTGCCGCAAACGAGGCATCGTCGCGCACCGGCTTGCCGTTCAAGGTAAAGATGGTGGCCCCGCGCTGAACCCAATCGCCGATCACCGACATATCCTGATTGGCATCCACACCCGTGATCGAGAACATATTGCCGGTCGAGGCGCGACGGCGGGACGTATCAAACGGAACCTCAACATCCCAATGCGAAAACGCAACCTGAGCCTCGGCCAGATTGACCGGAGCTGCCGGGGCCTCGGCCTCAGGCGCGGTCACTTCGGGTGCGGCTGCTGTTTCTTCGGGCGCAGCTGCGGTTTCTTCAGGCGTTGCGTCTTCGGTCACCGTTTCTGCGGGGGCTGCTTCTGTGGCAACCGTCTCCGCAGTTTCAACCGGCTCCTGCTCGACAGGCTGCACTGCAGCGCTGACTTGTTCCAGTTCCTGTGAAGGCTCTTCTGTTTGGGCCGGTTCGACCGCCGCTGTTTCGGTTTCCACTACTGCGGTTGCGGGTTCCGCCGCTTCCGTCGCAGGGACCGCTGCCGCAGTCTCGACCTTGTCCGCATCACCGGACATCATCACATACCCACCTGCGGCCAGAGCGATGGCCACAACAGCGACGCCTGCCAACAGCTTGCCATTGCCGCTAGATCCGCTTTTGACAACCGTATCAACCGCAACCGCCGGTTCTTCGCGGGGCGAGAGCTTGGACAGATCCTCTTCGGCCTTGTCCTCATTGCCCATGACAATGTCGGAATTGCCCGCCAACAAAGCGGTCACAACCGCCTCGGCATTTTCGCTTTCAGCCTTGATCCGAGCTTTCTCGGCCTCTTTGTCTTCGCGGTCCATACCGACAATGACCGAAACCGGACGATAGGCGAATGTATCGAACATCACCCCCGGACCGCGGAACATGCGCAACCAGTCCAGCGCCGATTGCAGACGGTCGGTTGCGTGAACCTCCATCGCCTTGTCGATCGCTTCCAGGAAACCTTCGGGATAGCCTTCGAACCGCCCGGTGAGCGGAGTATAGGGGTCTTCCTGACCGTTGTTGAACGCGTTCAGGCGGCTTTGACCATCAATCGGACGCTCACCACTGATCGCGTGATACAGCGTCGCCGCCAGTACATAGAGGTCGCTACTGGGGCCTTGCTCGGCACCGCGAACGTAGAATTCATGGGGTGAGTAGCCATCCTTGATCACCCGCAGCGTCAACAGCGCCGCCGACTTGTTCGCCGCCTGCTCGCGTGCTGCGCCAAAGTCGATCAGAACCGGATCGCCATTCTCGTCGATCAGGATGTTGTCGGGGGAAATGTCCCGGTGCAGCATGCCGCTCTGGTGGATGAAAGAGACCGCCGACAGCATCTTTTCAGTCACCTGCACGATGAAGTCAGGGCCGCTTTCGTTCTCGGGCTTGTCCATGTAGTCCAGCAGGTCGCACCCGCGGATCAGGTCCATGGCGATATAGGCGGTGTTGTTGTCCTCGAACACCTGATGCACGTCGACGATGTTGGGATGCACCAGCCGCGCGTGGTTGCGCGCTTCCTGGATGAATAGATCCACGATCGCGCGCAGGTCTTCGGAGTAAGAGGGATCAGCGGCTTCAACAAGGTCACCGTCGCGACGGCAGAGCGCGCCGGGGAAACACTCTTTGATCACCACGTCCCGCTCCAGGCTGTCACGGGCCAGATAGGTGATTCCGAAGCCACCATTGCTGAGATAGCTCAGGATTTCATACTGCCCACGCAGGAGCTTGGCTCCGGGTTGCAGACCTTCAATTTTTGGTTCGTCGTGCGATGCACCGACAGCCTGGTTATGGCTCATTTCAATCCGCCCGTATTTCTCAAATCGCGGTACAGAAAACTGGGCAATCAGCCCGCGAACTCATAACCAAAAACAACCGCAGGACACTTATGTCCGGTTAGACGTTTCAAATTTGACTTTATTGGGGCCGCCTCATGGCTTCACTATGGATCGTATTTCCCCTAAATCAACATATAGTGCTGGGCCCATTTTGCAATCATAGATATGGTAAATTCACATACATAATTCGAAAACTGAACCAACCAAAACAAGCGGTTGGTCTACGAATTCGAAACAATAGGGAATCGTTTTGGACAGGCCTCGAATCGCCGCAGTGCAGCTCAATTCCAGGTGGAGAGCGTCAGGTTCCGGTCTTGGACTGCTCGGTCGCCACAGTGCTACCAGCCCAGGCGAGGTTGTCGCTCAGCTGCGCCAGAATGCTGATGGCATCACGCAAAGGTGCGTCGCCGCTTTCGAATTGCAGCAGCAGCAGAAGGTCGGTGGCCTTTTCGAACTCGCCGGGAATCCAGTCCGCATCGGGATCGATCTCGCCGCCCTGTTCCAGACGTTCGGCAAAGTCCTCGACGATTTCCTGACAGCTCTGCAGGAACGCGGCCGGTTCGATATCCGAGGATTCACGCAGGTCCTCATAGATGCTGGCAATCGCGGCCAGCCAGTCTTCGAGGATCGGGTTGTTCAACGGCGGCAGGGCCGATCCAAGCGCAGCTTGAACTGAGGAGCTTTCAGCCTCTGGCTCTGGCTCGGGGTCAGAGAGAGTTTCCAGAAATGGCTCAAACAGCTCGGCAATGTCTTTGCGGGCTGCGTTCAGGTCATGCATCCGACGCGCGGAAGCCGCCTCAAGCACTTTCTCAGCCAGATTCTGACCTCCGCAGTTTTCCCACAGATCAAAATCTGGTTCAGGCTCTTGCGCCATGGCTTTCACTGCAACAGGCGTACCGATTGGAACCACGGCGTTGAAAAGGCCTGTTTTTTCCTTATTCAACCGGGCAAGCACGCGGTCCAGAGCATCACGGACGTGAGGCAAATCGGTATGCGTTACGGCCAGTAGACTGTTGTCGCGTAACTCCTGAGGGACCTGCGCCCAGAGATGACGCTCAGTCTCGCGCCAGGCGTTTGTGCCATTGGTACACCAGATGGCGCAGTCCACGAAACGCAGCAGGTCGAGCGTTGGCTTGTAAGTCTCATCCAACGCGCCCGAGCCGGGCAGGTCGAACAACGAAATCTCGCGAAGCGCGGGCGTGTTCAACCCGACCGAGATGAAGTCGGGCTTATCCTCGGCCGCTTTCTCAAGCACGATCCCTGAGTAAGTCTTGGGTTCCTTGTCCCACCAGCCGACAGTGGTTTCAGGCGCGTCCGCATAGGCAACGATCACGAGAGGCAGCTTCAGATGCTGCGGCCCAGTGGGCAGGATGTCCGCCCCGGCCAGCATATTCGCGAGGCTAGACTTACCCGCCCCGAATTCCCCGGCAAAACCGATATTGACCGCGTTGGACAGACGCTCGGCATGGGCCAGAGCCTTCGCGCGCATATCCTCCAGCGCCGAATCCATTGGCAGGGATTCGGTTGCGTTCAGAAAGCGTTCAAGCTGTCTGACGTCCTTTTCGGTTCCGGGAAATTCGATCATTCCGCTGCCTTTGCTTGTCCTTCATCCGCGCGCATCGGGCCAAACACCGTTTCCAGTTCATCGGCGATGCGACGGGCCCGGTCGAACGCATCCTGCGCTTCAGCCTGAGCATTAGTTTCACTCGATCCGGTTCGGTGTTCAAGATAGCCGCCCAAGAGCGCCACATAGTGGTCCAGAACCGTTTTCAGCCGCTCCATCATGTTTTCACGAGCCGTGTCGATCAGATCATCCCCGATCAGTTCGAATTCCTGCACGATCATCCGCTCTGCGCGCGTGACCACGCTTTTGCGCGAAATCAGGCGCGACAGCCAGTTCACCCGCAACTCCACCGTAATACCGCGAGTAAGCGCTGTGGTGTCCGGACGGAACCACCGCACCGCGCTGGTGTTCATTCGGTTGTCGACAGGGTCCTGCCATCCGGGCAAGGCGCGCAGGGCCGCGTTGGCCTGCATGTCGATCGCATAAAGCTCGCTCAGCATGCGCTGGCGGACGACCTGCGTGGCCCCTTGAATCAACTCGCGCATCCGGTCGCGCAGAGGGGTAAAGTTCAGCTCGGTCTCAGCACCTTTGGCCAGCAGAGGCGAATTGCCATCCGGGCCACGCACCACGGCCGAGACCGCCTCGGCCACCGTGTCATCCATGACGCCGCGCAAATTGGCCAGCACGTCATCCATGTCGCGCGTCATCACCTCGGTCTTCTCGGCGACTAGCGCCCTGAGTTCACCAAGCGTTTTGTTGTTTTCGTCCAGATCAACTGCAGTAGAGCCGTCCTCGGATTCAAGCGCGCGCAGCTCGGCCTGCGACCGTTCCAATTCGCCCTGCGCGAAACTGTTCAGATGCTGCCACGCCATCCGCAGCTGTTCGCTGCGAGGGCCGTCGGCCAAGGCCTGTGTCACATGCCGCCGCAGATCCGGCAGACCAGAGGCGATCATGGCAGCAAAGCGCAGAACGCCTTCGCGGCTGATCGGGCCGGGGCCTTGCTTGATCTCTTCCACACCGTCCAGATACTGCTTCATCTGCTCGGGATGGGCGCGCAGCCAGGCTAGGACGTCATCGTGATTGACGCCGGTCTCATCCCCAGTCAGTGCATAGTGCGCCCATTGGGCACTGCCCATTAGCACGTCAATGTCCGAGTTCCCCAGCGCTTGCTCCAGACCATCCAGAACATCGCTGCGCACCTTGCCGGCATCCTCGGCTCCGCCGCCCAGCTCATCCACGCGGTTGATGAAGACGACGATCTGGCCCAGTTCCAGCGCCTGCATCAGACGGAACAGCTTCAGATCGGCCCGTGACAAGGCCTGATGCGCGGACAGAACCACCACAAAGAAATCGGATTCCTTGAGGTACTGACGCGAGATTTCTTCGCGGATCAGCAGCGGGTCGTTGACGCCCGGCGTGTCGGTAACTGTCAGCGGAAACGGGAAATGGCCGATGTCAAAATAGACCTCGGCCTTTCGGGTGATATCACTGTAAAGTCCCCGATCCGAGCCGGGATCGGGGGTTTCGCTATCGCTCGGATCATCTCCCGCGCAGACATAGCGGGCCAGATCGTCCGAGTTCAGGTCTTCCAGATCATGATGTTGACCCAGCAGCTGTTCGTAGCTATCGCCCAGACGCAGACGGGCGCGGGTTTTCATCGCCTCGACCTGCTCTTCGATCATCTCGCGCTTATAGCTGTCCTCTTCATCAGGGAACATGTTGCGCAGCTCTTCACCCTCGGCGATCAGAGCCTGCCACTGGTGATTGTCGAAGAAGTGGAACTCTGCCCCCTCGGTGCGACCTGAAGGATGGCCAAAATGCATATCGGTGATCACCGTCGTCCACGGGTTCACATCCGAGGGCAGGTATTCGGCCTGCCCCGTGAAGCCGTTGATCAAACGCGATTTTCCCGCCTTGATCTGCCCGACGAAGGCAATCGACGGCTTCAACCCCGAAAGGTCTCCGACAATACGCGAGATGAACTGACGGGTTTCGTCATTACTCGTCTCGTTCATGTCTTCGGCAATGCGAATAAGCTCGCGGCGACTGGTTTCACTCATAACTTTTTACCCTGGCAACAAGAAACACTGGTTTGAATTGATGGAAAATTTGAAGGATCGGGAGGCGCTCATGAGTCACCCCCGGAAAGTTTGGGCCACAGGCCAACAACGGCACCCAGCTTGCGCGCGTCATGGACGGCAATAGCGGTCTGACCTTGATCCTGCACCACCGCCACGGCGGCCCCCTTGCCCCCCGAAGGACGCATGACAATCAGTTGAGGTTGCTGCAGCTCGGACTGGCTATCATCGTTCCATCCGGTCAGATCCGCCATGAAACGCGCCAGAAGACCGGCATCCGGGCGCAGTGCGGCGTCTCCTTCGAACTGAGGATCACCTCCGTCGATCAGGCCACGCGCCTGCGCGAAACGCTCGGCACTGTCAAAGAACCCCCGCGCGGCAGAGGTGGAATCCGTTGCCTGAGGCGCAGGCTGTTGAACATCCGGTACAACCGAAACAATCGGCTCCACCGGAAGTTCGATCCGGGCGCAGGCCGTTTCGATTTCGCCAAGCGTGACGCCGACGTCATCGGCCTCAAGCTCGGCATCGGGTTTCAGCGAGACGAATTCCAGCGGCGCGGGCGCGTCGGCGATGTCCGACACCAGCTGCGCAAGTTTGCCGATCAGCCCTTCACGCGGTTCGGTTTCAAAATCCGGCACCATACCCGACCGAACGCGGAACACATCGGTCACACGGGCATTGCTAACTTCAATCGCCAGCACGTCTCCATTGGCCGCAGTAAACTCCAAGCGACGCGGCAGAACGGTGCCACGAATAGCGCGCAGCACACCAGCACGGCGCGCAACCGAGGTCTCGCCCTCGACCGGGACGGCAGGCGACAAACGTGCAACCGAGGACCGCCCGATATTGTCGAGCATGTCGAGTATGTTCGTATCCATCATACCGTGACCCCCTCTGGTCCCGTTCAGACTGCGGCCGCAACCAGCCCTAAGCTGAGATGTGATTTGGTAAGCGCCAACCCTACATTCGCGCTGTTGCTGCAGATGTAGCAGACCACATGTTCGGGATATTCCCGGGTCCGCTGGAAAATGATTACTCTGTCGCCGGAAAACACCGCGATTTCCCCAAATCCCGGTGTTTCAGACGCGTCCCCGCCTGCCTCGCGCAGCATGGTTTCAAAAGCCACCACCCCGCGCCCTTGAAACAGGTTTGCCGCGGCCAAAGCCAGCGTGTCCAGCACGTCCGAGGCATCAGGGTCCTTGACGCTGGTGCCCAGCAACATACCCGTTTCCATGTCGACATACCCGGCTGCAACGCAGTCGGGTATGGTCTCCATCGCCGCGGTCAGAGCAACTTGAATAGACATTTAAACCCTGACCTTCTTCATGTCTTGTCGGCGTCGGCTACAGAACATGCCATTCTGCCCCTCTGTGTTCCCCGGCTTTGGGAATGGACCTGATCGCCTCTTTGGCCTGAGATTCTGCGTACTCGTGGGCAATCTGGTCGAACTCGGCCAGAAAGGCCAGGAATGCGCGTTGAAGCCCCTCGGCATCTGTCGGCAGATCCCCGGCGGCGGCAAGCTCTCGCCACATCGCGGCTGCGCTGGGAAGCTCGCCTGCGGGGATGTCCAGCAGCCCCTCGTTTGCATCTTCCGCAACCTCTTCCGGTTCGGGCTGCGGCATCAGACGCACTTCGACCAGACCGTTAGTTTCGGGTTCCGGTTCAAAGTCGTCGTCATCGCTTCCCGACTGTTCCGCCATCAATGCCGTGATCGACGAGACCGAAACCTCGATCCCGGGCGCATCAGACTGGTCTTCTGTGGCCTCCGTCGGCACAACCTCGGGTGTGTTGGACAAGGTCTTGTTGAGCGATTCCAGAAGGTCTTCAGATTCCTCAGCCTCAGGCGCTGCCTCAGCCACATCATTTGAGGGCCTGGGTGTTTCATCCTCTTCGGCAAAGACATTCTCATCTTCGTCTTCCGCACCCGAGAATTCGAACACGTCCAGGTCCGCCTCGTTTTCAGCGAAAGAGGAGAGGTCCAGCGGGTCTTTGGGTTCTTCTCTGAACTGGGCCCGCAGCTGGTCCTCTTCCGCCTCGGCGGGTTGAGGGTCCGGCGTCGGGACCATTTCGGCGCGCAGGCGCTCGGCCTCGTCCGCGTTGATCCGCTCCCGCTCTACCTCGTCCGAGCGTCGTTCCACGCGGGACGGGCGCACTGGGAAATTGGTGACCACGCCACCGTCCTGATCTGCCACCTCCGGGGTCTCCGAAGTAACCGGATCCACCAGTTGCAACGGCGCGACCTCAGCGGCCTCATCCTTGCGCTTGGGCCGGGTCGGGCGCACCAGCGGGCCGTCAGACTGGCTCTTGTCAATTTGGTACCTCGACAGATGGCCGGCGCGGGTGTCCATGATCTGCTCGGTGATCCCGAGGAAGCAGTCGATCATCTTGCCGCCACCGCTGCGCGCCCACATCTCGGGGTCGCCGGTCTTATCGCGCGCGGTAATCGCATCGCGGGCAGAAAACAGGATCGAGCGGTTGAACAGATGCCCCGCTTCGCGGTTGACCCGACGCAGGACTTTTTGCCGGTCCTTCTGGCCCAGTGCATCAGCGCGCGTGATCAGCAGGATCGAATTGTTCTGCAACCGTTCGGGCAGAGAGACCCATGTCGCACGTTCAGTTTCCCGCCAGGCCTGTGTCGCATGGGTACACCACAGAACGCCATTAGCCTGCCCGACAGCGCGCTGCCAAACATCGGTTGAGATTTTGGGGTCCGAGATACCAGGCGTGTCGATCAGATCAACCGCCTCAAGAATATCGGCTTCAAGGAAAATCCGAATGAACTGCGCGTCGTTGACACCCACACTCTCAAGCTGATCCAGCGAGATATCTTCGGTGCTACCATCATGGCGTTTGACGTAAGCGGAGCGGTTGCCATAGCTGAACCAGACCGGCGGCAGCTGGGTTGCGGTGACTTGCGTCGGCAAGGCCTGCTTGCGCAGCAGAAAGTTCATAAGCGTCGATTTACCGGCGCTGAACTCGCCCATGAGGGCGAAAACCGGCTTACGGCGCGACCACTGCTCGATACGCTCCCATGCCTTGGGGGTGATGAAACGGTTTTGGATGTCTTTTGCCATTTTTCTACTTACGCCGCTTCGTTGCTTAGATCTTTGAGGATGCTGCCCAGAATCTCGTCACGGGATTTCTGCAATTGCAAACCCGCCATCAGCGCCGGATTTTGCCCTGCATCCTTCTCGGCCGTGGCCGAGATATTCAGCAGGGTTTCCTTCTGCTCGCGCAGGAAGTCGGTCAGGACGGCCCGCACGTTTTCAAGCACGGCGGCGACCTGATTTTCCTCGATATCCTTGGTGATCGAGTTCGCTTCGGACGCGATCAGACGGGTGTAGTCAGATGCATAGGCCTCGAACCCTTTGCGCCGCTGCCACCAGCGCCGCCACCATGTGCTTTGCAGGTCCAGCGCGATGGTGCGACCGATCCCCAGCGGGGGCGGTACACGGGGCACGATCGGGGCTTCGATGTTGAACTCACCCAGATGATTGCCAAGCAGTTTCTGATAGAGCGCCTCGACATCCGCCGCTGCTGCCGAATAAAGCGCGCTGGCTTCCTTGCGCATCGAACGGGCAAAGCTGAAATACGCCGCTTTCTGCAGCGTCCGCAGACCCGCAGGATCATACTGCCACGTACCCTGTTCACCATTCTGTTCCAGATGCGAAATCAGGGAGTCAGTGGCCCGTTTGACAAAGCTCGTCTCGGCCGAGTTCAAACGCTCCAGCACCTTGTCGCGCAGCTTGGCGGTCAGGTCAGCGGCCTTTTTGTCATACTCGGCGGAAACAGCAGCAATCGCATCTTCAGGCGACGCGCCGTCAAGATCGCGGACGACGCCCTCACCCCCAGACAGGGTCTTTGCAACTGCAGTGGCGCGAATCTGGCTGGCAATGTTGCGCGCCCGGTGGCGCACACGGTCCAGCAATCTGGCCCCTGCCCCTTCGGCGATACGTTCGTTCATTGCCAACAGAAGGTCGGGCAGCCCCGAAAGCGCCCAGATCTTATCCAGTGACGGCGCCTGATCCCCGAACCCTGCAGCAAGGTAGAAAGTGTTCAGGGCCTCACGCGACTCCTCGGTCAGGATTTCGGGGTTGCCAGTCAAGGCGGCCTCGGCCCACAGGGCGCTGCCGAACACGACACTTGTGTTGGCGTCGATGTTGTTCTGTTTCAGCGTGTCCTGGATCCGGTCGCGGATCTCGGGCACCTGGTTCACCGGATCAGCCAGCTCGTCGATACGGTTCACGAACAGCACGATCTGGCGATTTTCGAACTGGGCGATGATCCGCATCAACGCCATATCCATCGTGGTCAGCGCCTGACTTGCGGCCAGCACGACAACACAAACCTCGGACCCGCGCAGGCTGCGCAGCGTGATCTGCTCGCGCACCATGAAGGTATCGTTCACACCGGGAGTATCGCAAAGCTTCAGCGCAATCGGGTATTGCGGGATGTCCATGTAAAGCTCGGCCGATTTGGTTACATCGGCGAACCGTCCGGTTTTGGGGTCGATATCCGGATCGTCCTCATCGCCCAGACAAACGTAGCGCTGGATCAGCTCTTCATCGAAATAGTCGTACTGGTGGCTTTGACCCAGAATCAGGTCGAAATGCTTGCCAAGACGTTCTTCGGATTTGGCCTTCATCTCACCGATCTGGCGGCGGATATCGTCCATTTCGTCATCCGCACCGGCGCGGTTGGCCAGCTCACCCAGACGACCGCCGCCCACCATCAGGTTGTCCCATTCTTCCTGCTCGAAGAAAGTGAACTTGGACTTGGTGTCTCCCGGCGGGCGCGTGTTGATGTTCAGCGTCGTGACCACCGAGGTCCACGGGTTGACGTCAGAAGGCAGCAGCGCAGGACGGCCTGCCAGAATGTTAACGATCGAGGACTTGCCAGCCTTGACCTGCCCCACCATCGTCACGCTGGCGGTGAAGTTTTCCATTCGCGTCTTGAGCGTCGCCAGTCGCGCCGAGGAGCGCGCATCCGCCACCTCTGTCAGTTGGTCGATCTGCGATGTCAACGACGTCATCGCCGACGTCATCGGCATCAGAGCTTCGTTGCCCACAGACAAAAGGTGGTCATTGCGCGCCATGTTCAGCCTCCGGTTCCTGTTGCCGCGATCCGGTGCGCGTGGTCCGCGCCTTGAGCCGGGATCCCGGTCAGGGTGTCGATACGGGCAATCAGGTTCAGGGCGTTGCCCAGAATCTCGGCCTCGGCCCGTGGTGTAATGGTTTCGTAGCCTTCGGAATCTGCCAGAACCTCGATCGAGCTGAAGCGGTCTCCGTTTTCAAGGCAGGCAACGCGACGCCCGGTCGGAAAGCCATCAGATTTGCTGGCGGGCAGCGGCATCCGCGCGTTTGCCAGCAGATAGTGCTGACCCGAATGGGTGCGCAGTGAAATTCCAAAGCCGGTATTGGGGTAGTCACGGTTCAGGGTTTTGAGTTCACCCAGAAAACTCTCACGTGCAAAGATGACGGCATCCTGCTCGTGGGCAGCGGAGTTGTTCGGATCGGTCACAGCAAAGAACCTCGAGACTGGAGTTGAGCAAAAAAACTCGTAAGGGCGCCTAAGTGGCAGAAAAGACTCATTAACTCCTACGCGACCAAGAAGCCCGTTCAAGGCGGTGTTATTTTGACGCGAATAAGATATTTTGGCGTTTCAAATGTGGCGCCATTAAGGCGCGCGATTCATAAGAATGCCTCAACCCCTACGTGTACGGGGTTCTTCTTCAAAAACACCTATCTCGCGACAAACCGCATAGTCTGCAAATTGGCAACGTTGGCGGACTATACCGCAGCGCTTGGCAAATACCAGCGAATCGCAACGGCGTTTTGTTCAAGCGCAAAAACTTGCCTTTGAATGGATTTTACCCCTCGCGCTTGCGGAAAAGCTTTGCTATCCAGCGCTCCAGTCCGACGCATAAGCGTCCGGTTGCGGGTGTGGCGAAATTGGTAGACGCACCAGATTTAGGTTCTGGCGCCGCAAGGCGTGGGGGTTCAAGTCCCTCCACCCGCACCACTGGTATCCATAGGCGATAATTGTAGCGTTTCAGCTGGTCCGCTGAGCTAGCTGTGCCTTCGAAACCAGAGGCCAGTTTCTTAGTTTCGCGATCCGAACCATTTGCGGTAAATCTCGTCATAGGTTCCATCTTCGCGCAAAGCCAGAAGCGCCTGATTGACCTCTTCCACCAAGGGCGACCCCGTTGGGAAAGCTATGCCGTAATTTTCGCGCAGGAAGATCCCTCCGGTCATCGTGGCGATACGGCGACCCTCATGGGCGGCAAAATAGGACAGGACCGGGGCGTCGAATACGACGGCGTTCAGGTCTTCGGCCTTGAAAGCCTCCAACATTTCATCAAGCCCGGGGTAGGCGACGTATTCGATCTCGCGCCGGTTGAGGAAACTGGCAGCCGTCGATCCCTCGATCGTGCCGACATTTTTGCCGTAAAGATCATTGACCGAGTTCACATTTCCGGTGATCGCATCCACCGTCATCACACTGGTGATCCGGGCGGTGAAGACCGAGACGATGAACAAGGACGACACCACCAGTATGACGCCCAAGATCCGGCCAAAGGGCGTGCGGGGCATCCTCTCTTCAAAGCCGCCATTGACGACCAGATTCAGCGCCCACCAGAAGGATGGAAACCAAGCCTCGTTCAATTTTCGGTCGAAATAGGGCTGCGCGCGACGTTCGAACCCCCACATCAGCATGCCACCCCCAAGAAGGATGGCAAAGGCCAAGCCGATGGCAAAGAACAGCTCGGCCGACAGCAGCGCCTGCAACAGCGACGGCTTACGCGCCGAATCCGAGGGCACCATGATCTGCAACCCGGCCTCGAAGATCGGCTGGCTGAAATCCATCTGCGTCTCACGCAGCGCAGTAATCGAGATGTTTGCGATCGCCAGATCCGCCGTTCCATCCTGAACAGCCGCCAGCATGTCTGCGAAAGCCTCGACCCGGGTGACGGAGTATTCCCATTCCAGCGACTCGGCGAGCGCTGCCAGCAGATCCATGGAAAAACCAGCCTCGGCACCGTCCTCGACATAGGAAAACGGTGGGCGGGTCACCGTGGTGACGTTCAAGGTTTGGGCCAGGCTTTGCTGTGCGAGAACGGCGAAAGTCAGGCTGATCAATGCGTAAAAGGCGCGTTTCATGGTCAAATTACCTGTTTCGCCGCCCTGTAGCGCGATTGAGGTCAAAACAGCAAGGTCACCGCAGGGTAAAGCTCCATGTTTTATTGGCGTCTCAACTCGACACATTGTGGGAATTACCTGGGGAATCTGACGGATTGGGGTTGGCAATCCGGCCAATTCGTTGAATCTGTGCGGTAACCCGAACGAAAACCCAACCCCGAGGCCCGAAATGACTGACGCAGTTCAATTGACAGCGGAATTGATTCGTTGCCCATCGGTCACACCCGTTGAAGGGGGGGCTTTGGTCTTGTTGGAAAATCTGCTGTCAGGTGCGGGGTTTGACTGCACGCGGGTGGATCGCGGCGGCATCTGCAACCTGTTCGCCCGTTGGGGGACCAAAGGGCACCCGCGCAGTTTTGGTTTCAACGGCCACACCGACGTTGTTCCGGTAGGCGATGAGGCCGCATGGACCAAGCCCCCATTTGGGGCCGAGGTGCATGACGGCGTCATGTTCGGACGCGGCACAACCGATATGAAATCCGGGGTCGCGGCCTTTGCAGCCGCAGCTATTGATTTCGTCCGCGATACCCCACCCGATGGGGCCATCATCCTGACCATTACCGGGGATGAGGAAGGCGACGCGCTGGACGGCACGACGGCCCTGCTGGACTATATGGATCAATCGCACGAGCGGATGTCGGTCTGTCTGGTGGGCGAGCCAACCTGTCCCAACCGTATGGGCGAGATGATCAAGATCGGTCGTCGCGGCTCAATGACCGCTTGGTTTACAGTGACCGGGGTGCAGGGGCATTCGGCCTATCCGCATCGGGCGAAGAACCCTCTGCCGGCGATGGCGCGGTTAATGGATCGGCTCGCCAGTCACGAGTTGGATCAGGGAAGCGATCACTTCGATGCCTCTACGCTGGCCGTAGTGACAATCGACACTGGCAATGCCGCGACCAACGTGATCCCGGCGCAATGCAGCGGGGCGGTGAATATCCGCTTTAACGACCTGCATTCCGGGGCTGCCCTTAGCGATTGGTTGCTGCAGCAGGCCGATCAGGTGGCGCAGGATTTCGGCGTTGAGATTGAGACACGGATCAAGATCTCGGGCGAAAGCTTTCTGACCCCTCCGGGCACGCTTTCCGATCTGGTGTCAAAAGCCGTCAAAGCCGAGACTGGCATCACGCCCGAGCTGTCGACAACGGGCGGCACGTCCGACGCGCGGTTTGTCAAGAACCACTGCCCGGTGGTCGAGTTCGGGCTGGTCGGGCGGACTATGCATCAGGTGGACGAATGCGTCGAGGTAGCTCAGATCAAGCAGCTCAAGGCGATCTATACCCGCATCCTGAAAGACTACTTCGCCTGACTGGGTCAGGGGGCTGCGATTTTAGTCATGACGCCGTCTCACCACCGTGCTAGGCCAAACCCATGACTCGCATCCCCACCAAGCAAGAGGTCCTGGATTGGATCTCGGCGAACCCCACCCTGACCTCGAAACGCGATATCGCAAAGGCCTTTGGCATCAAGGGCGCGGATCGGATTGATCTGAAACGCATCCTCAAAGAGCTTGAGGCCGAAGGGCATCTGGAAAAGCGCAAGCGCAGTTACCGCGACCCGGATCGCCTACCTCCGGTCAGTGTGCTGCAGGTGAAGGCCCCCAATGAGGATGGCGACCTGTTCGCGCGGCCATTGGAATGGCATGGGGAAGGGGTTGAGCCGATTGTCCTCCTGATCACCCGCGCCAGCGATCCCGCGTTGGGCGAAGGCGACCGGATTCTGGCCCGTCTGACTGTGGTGCAGGAAGAAGACCACAATTACGAGGCCCGCCTGATCCGCCGCATCGGGACCAACCCGCGCAAGATCGTAGGTCTGTTCCGCAAAGGGGCCGAAGGCGGGCGGATCGTGCCCATCGACAAGGCCAGCCAGACCGAATGGCAAGTGCCCGAAGGCGCGGTGCATGGGGCCAAAGACGGTGAACTGGTCGAGGCCGAACAGGCCGGACCCAAATCTCGCATGGGCCTGCCCCGCGCCCGCATTGTCGAACGTTTGGGCGACCCGTCCGCGCCAAAGGCTGTGTCGCTGATCGCGATCCATCAACATGGCATCCCCGACGATTTTCCCGACAAGGTCATCGCCGAAGCTGACAAGGCCAAACCCGTTGGTCTGAAGGGTCGCGAAGACTTGCGGGACATGCCGCTGCTGACCATCGACCCCTCGGATGCGCGCGACCATGATGACGCCTGCTATGCTCATGCCGATGACGACCCCAAGAACCCCCGCGGCCATGTGATCTGGGTCGCAATTGCCGACGTCGCCGCCTATGTACAGCCCGGCACCGCACTGGACCGCGAGGCGCGCAAGCGTGGCAACTCCAGCTATTTCCCGGATCGCGTCGTGCCGATGCTGCCGGATCGCCTGTCAGGTGATCTGTGTTCCCTGCACGAAGGTGTCCCGCGGGCCTGTATCGCCGTGCGGATGCAAATCGACGCCGAGGGCAACAAGATCGGCCATCGCTTCGTGCGAGGTTTGATGCGCTCGGCCGCGTCGCTGCACTATGCTGAGGTGCAGGAGGCCATCGACGGCTCCCCCAATGACCGCACGGGACCGTTGTTGGAGACGGTTCTGAAGCCGCTCTACGCCGCCTATACCGCGCTTAAAACCGCGCGCGCGGCGCGGCAACCGCTGGAGCTGGACCTACCGGAACGCAAGATTGTTCTGTCCGATACGGGCGAGGTCACCAGCGTCGCCTTCCGCGACCGTTTGGACGCGCATAAGCTGATCGAAGAGTTCATGATCCTTGCCAACGTCGCCGCAGCTGAAGCGCTGATTGCGAAACGTCGGCCACTGTTGTTCCGCGTCCACGAAGAACCCGCGCCTGAAAAGCTGGAAAGCTTGCGCGAAACGGCCCAAGCCGCTGGCCTGAACCTTGCCAAGGGTCAGGTTCTGCAAACCCGTCACCTGAACGCCCTGCTGAATGCGGCTGCGGGTACCGAGGATGCGGAACTGATCAACCTGACGACCCTGCGGTCGATGGCGCAGGCCTATTACAATCCCGAAAACTTCGGTCATTTCGGGTTGGCATTACGGAACTATGCACATTTCACCTCGCCCATTCGTCGCTATGCTGACCTGATCGTCCACCGCGCGCTGATCTCGGGCCATGGCTGGGGTGATGACGGTCTGACCGAGGATGAAATCGCCCGGCTTGACGAAACCGCGACCCATATCTCGGACACTGAGCGACGCTCGATGATGGCTGAACGCGACACGACTGACCGCTATTTGGCGGCCTATCTCAGCGAACGTGTGGGCAATGAGTTCAAGGGCCGGATCAGCGGAATCGCGCGCTTCGGGGCCTTCGTGAAGATGGACGAAACCGGCGCGGACGGGCTGGTGCCTGTCCGATCGCTGGGGCGTGAGTTCTTCCATTTCGACCGCGAAGCGGGAACCCTCATGGGCTCGGATACCGGTCTGATCATAGCAATAGGCCAACGTGTCACTGTGCGATTGACCGAGGCGACACCGGTCACGGGCGGCTTGGAATTGGAGTTACTCTCCATTGACGATCAGGCCCTGCCCCGAGGACGCGGGCCGAAGGGACGCGCAACCAGACGCAAGTCGGTCAGCACCAAGCGCAAGAAGGACAAGATCAAGCGTAAGGTCGAACGAAAACGGCGTCAGCGCTAGCCTTTGTCCGCAGGTTGTGACGACCCCTGTGCAAAGACGAGCAAGTCTCGCATACGGTCGTTCAGGTGGGGCTCAATCTGTTGCCGCGCACGGGCGATCCGCGCGCTTTCCTCCAACTTGCGGGACAGGGCGTCGATATCCACGCCGTTTCGACTCAGCCAGTGCTGCAGCGCCTGCTGATCAAGCAGGCCGTGCCGCTGCCGAAACTCTGATACTGCAAGCACAAGGTCTTCGCCCGGAACGGGTTGCCCGGAGTGCTGGTCCAGCGCAAGAGCCAGCGCGTCGATCTCTGCGGCAAGGCGCAGCGCGTCGAACCGATCACCGGAGGCGGTCATGCATCGCGCAAGGACCTCAGGATCATTCAGCGGGTTATGAGACAGCACGCCTGTCAGAAGGGTTTCGAACGCATCCGTATGCCGGAACTCGAACGCTGGCGCGGCGGGAAGCGTATCGTTCCGCCAGTCGTTCTCCACACGCTTCAAACAGGCCTGTGCATCGCGGTTTTTCTGATCAATTCGACCCTCGGGAAGCCATGCCTCAAGGCGGTCTGCGGCGACCGGGTCCAAAGCTGCACAGTCTTCCAAGAGGCTGTCAAAGCTGCGATCGGGATAAAACCTGCGACGGGCGGCTGCGACAAGGGCATCCGCCAACTGCCGCTCAACAACCTGCGCGGCGACAGCGGCATCCAGTGTCCAGCGGATGTTCACCAGTGGCTCGGAAAGGTTGGCAAAACCGACCTCTTCAGGCGCATGGATCAGGGCGACCTCATCATCAGCTTCAAGCCGGAATTGGGCGAACGCGTCAAAGATCTCACCGACCCCGACCATGCCAAAACTGCCAAGCTCACACGCGCGCAGGGCTCCGATCGAGGCGGCGCCATAAACGGGGATACCTTCGGACAAAGCCCACAGGATTTCCTTGTGGTAGACGGCGGGCAAGGCCTCGAAATAGCCATCCAGCAGGATGATGGCACGTGGGCGGGCGAGCGCCGCCTTCAGCAGATCACCCTGCGCCGCAGGTCCAAGACCTCGGATCGGCAACCGGTCTTCCACGTCACACCGGCGCGGCAAGGAAGGACCGGCAAAGAGGATGATATCACCTTGGCTCATGACACCTTCCGCGCGCGCGCTCCGGGGCGGTATCCGGGCGCGTAGGATGTACCTTCAAGCCCCGGCGCAATGACCCGCATGACCGTTGCGGGCAGGTCGGGAACCGAAAGATCAACGGCAACCGGCACCTCAAGCCCGGCCCGTTCAAGCGCGGCCAGCATGCAGTCAAGGCTATCACGAGGGGAGCGGACCTGATGCAACGGCACATTGTCGAACCGGTGCGGCGTGTCCGCCTCAACAACCTCGACGCGCTGCGACCGGAGGGTTTCCGCATTGCGCCGCACTTCATAGTAGTCGCGAGTCCGATCATCCCGCGCGCCCGAAATAAGGGTCAGCCGACTTTGCGCCGCTTCGGTCAGGGCACGAGACAAGGCTATGCCCCGCGCAGGGTGGCATCCTGCCCCCGAGGCCGCCTGCAAGCCACGTCTCGTGTCATCCTGACGGTCGATGATTGTTGCAAAGAATGCGGGAATTCCAAGGTCCGAGGTCACGTCCCAGATCGCGCAAGCCACGCCTGCGGCGTCGAACCTATCAAGAAGCGATTTGCAAGTCGGGTCTGTGACGGAGTGCAGATTGACCCGGCAAGACGCCGTGATGCTGGGGTTGCGCTTCCACAAGGTCACCGCATCACGCTCCAGCGTTTCGGCCAGCGCCTGACAGGTAGCCTCATCAACGCTGCTGCCCGAGGCGAGGCCGGTCGACGACATCAGAAAACACCCCAATCCGGGCTGCAGGGGCAGCGTGTAATCCATATGGACCAGCTCGTAAGGAACCCAGACCGAATGGCCATCTGAGAGCGCCTTTCCCTCGGCCCAAAGCACGGGTTTACTGCGCGAAATGGGGTGTTCTGAGATCCGAGGCAGACGCTCAAGATCAATCACGTTTTCCGACTTCGCCAAGTCATCGGCGCTTGCCAGACGCAGGGGCAAGACCGTAGTTTCGGCGCAGCTGAGCTCGACCGCCTCCATCAAGGCCGAAACCTTTGCATCCGCGACGGTCGCGCCTTTGCCTTGCGTAACGGCCAGAGACCGCGCATTCGGACGATGCGCGGCGTAGACGGGAATGCCGATGCAATCCAAGCCGGTCAGTTCAGCCAGCCGGGTGACGCCAAGACGCTTCATATGGGGCAAGACGCGGTCCAGAACTTGTACGGACGGAACCGCGTGGGCAGGCGCTCGGTGCTGGTCTTCCCCCTCCTGCCCCATGTCTGTCTGCGGGGCTGATCCTAGCTGCGTGTGAATTTGTGCCTCTGTTTCAGCCCGTCGATATTGACCAGATAGCAGGTGCCTTCGGGTTCGAACTTGTCAGGCGGAAGGAAGTCTTTGGGCGGGATGGTGGCAAGGTTTACACCACATTCCAGAAGCTCTCGGACCAAGGCCCAGCCCTTGTCGTTCTGGTACTTCTCAGGATCAACCTGATAGGCTTTGTTGTCCCAGACCTCACGCGGGATATGCAGCACTGTGCCATCATCGCTTGCAATAATCAGGTCGTGTCTAAAGTTCTCAATATCGCTTTCGGACATTATGTCTCCTCCACTCAATACAGGCACGTTCACTACAGCAAATCGAACCCGGTGCCGCAAGCTTTCCCTCGGACTGGGGCAGTCTTGGGCCAATGGGCCGTGTTAGAGGAACCCAGAATAGCGTGCAGCGTCGATCAACGCGGCAATACGTCTTTTGATCAGGGGCACGTCATCTGAGCCTGTCAGGGTACCGATATCTGCCACGACATTGCGCAGCGTCTCGGGCAGGTTCTGCTGGCTGCTGTCCAGAAGTCGCGCGCACAGCTTTGGCACCTCGGAGAGGTCTTTCTGCGTCTGGCTGGATGCGATCAAAGGCAACAGCGCGGACCATTCAAACGGATAAGCGATCGAGGTCTTCTCGAACTGAAGCATCGCGTCGCGGGCCAGCTTGCACGCGGTACTGTCTGCGCTGCGCTGCCATGCCTCCCACGACAGGTTGGCGGTCGCCAATGCAATATACTCATGCATCTGTAGTTCCCGCGCCAACGCGATGCTTTCATGAGACAGGCGCGTGGCCTCGGATGGATTATGCATGCGCCGGTAGACGAGGGATAGATAAGTCATGCAGCGCAACTCGATCTTGCGGTGACCGGATTTGCGCGCGGCCTCCAGACCTGCGCTCATCGCCTCCTGTGCCTGAGATAGTCTGATGCTGTGCAGATTGACGAACCCAAGGATAAACAGGGCCGAGGCCACAACGGCAAGATTACCAGTTTCCTCAGCCGCAGACACATAGTTCGATGCGGTTTCAATCGTGTCCTCGGTGGGATCATAGCGCGACATTCTTAGGTCACGCAGCACCAGTTGATCGAAATACTCGGCGCGTTGTTCAGCGGTCATGCTGCCCACATCCTGCGCCAGTCCAGCCGCCAGTTGAGACATCGCCTCGCCGTCCCCGCTCCAGTAGTGAACGTTGAGTGTATTGAGTTGGATGTCGATCCACTCCCGCACCAGCTCGGCGTCGTCCTGCCACGCGATTTGATCCAGCGCGGCTTCGGCAGCGGCAAGTTCGGCCAGTGATCCCTCGCGATCCTGTTGCAAGGCATTTCCGGTCAGACGGTGCAACCGAGCAGTTTTCCGCGGGTTGTCTTGAACCAACCCTACGGCCTCACGATAAGCCGCAACCGCGCCGTCAAGGTCGTGAACCAATGTCAAGACGGTGCCAAGCTGTTCCAGTAGATCGGCACGCTCCGGCAGAGTGCCAGGGTGCAACCCGTCCGAAAGGGTGACCTGTTCCAGATGGTTCAACGCAGATTTGAAATAGGCCGTGGCCTCTGTATTCGCGTAGCGCGAACTTGCCTGCTCCGCCGCTTGCTGGAAGCACCGTGTTGCTTCAGCGTGGTTGCCAGACAAACCCCAATGGCTGCCGAGAACATGGGCGGGCGTGATTTTGCGAAACCGCGCACCAAGTACAGCCGCAATTCGCGCATGCACCATTGCACGCACGGATCGCAGCATGGTCTCATACGCGGCATCTCGCATCAGGGCGTGGCGGAACGAGTATCTACGGGCCGCAGCCGGGGGGGGAACAATAATCTGCGCAGATACCAACGTGTTTAAATGAGCCGACAGCGCATGATCGGATTCATCAATCACGGCAGACAGAACGTCGAAGGAAAAATCCCGACCGATAGCCGCAGCCGTCTGCAGTATCCGGCGGGATTCGGGGTGACGATCAAGGCGGGCGACCAACAACTCGTTCAGCGTGGTCGGCACCGCCGTCTCATCAATCGAAGCGCCACCCCCATCGGTCCGGTCAAAGGCGCCGGTTTCAATGAACGACTTAGAAAGTTCTTCAGCAAAAAGCGGCACCCCGTCGGACCGATCTGCGATCAATTCCAGCACCGGCATCGGCACCGGTTTCAGATCGTAGACATGCGCCGCAATCTCACCGATTTCCTCGTTGGACAGCCGGGTCAGTTCGATGCGGGTATTGACCTCCCACGAGGTTTGAAACGCGGGCCTGCAGGTCAGCAGCACCATGACCTGCTCATCTTTGAACGTCTCAAGCAGCCGTCCCAATAGCTCTTTTGTGGTCGGGTCGATCCAGTGAAGGTCCTCGAAGACAACCAGCACTTTCTTGTCGCGCACATACCATTCGAACAGAGCAATCAGCGCCTGAAACGTCATCTCTTTCCGGCCCAGCGCATCAAGCGGCAGCGTGGTGTCGCGCCCGTGTTCACGAAACTGCATCAAGGCATCCGCCAATGAGGCTGTCTTGCCCGGATCTAGGGTTGTAGCCGAAAAAATCTGTTCCAGCCGCTGGGCCGTGTCCCCGGCCGAAAGCTGCCCCCCACCCAAAACCATGGACCAGATTTGGTTCAGAACCGGATACAAGGCGTCATTGGTATGAAAGGGCGAGCATTGAAAGCGCAAAACTTCGCCCTCGGCCTCAAGCACATGCGATACGAACTCTTCCACCAGTCGGGACTTGCCAATCCCCGGCTCACCGGAAATGAGCGTCGACCGCGGTACGCCCTGCTCGACCTGCTCCCACGCGCTATCCAACTGGGCCAGTTCAACCTTGCGATTGATGATTGGCAGCTTTTCTTTTGACCGACGCTTGAAATCGGGGGTGGGGCCGTCCGTTGCGCCTTCGACGCGCCAGATACGTACCTCGCCGCGGAAGCCTTTCAATTTGTGATTTCCCAGATCGGTCAGATCGAATTTGCCTTCGACGATCTTCTTGGTTTCATCCGAGATCGCCAACGTGCCCGGTTTCGCCATCAACTGAATTCGCGCGGCCAGGTTGGGCGCCCGCCCGACGGCCTGATCTTCTTCGATATATGAGTTGCGTATCAGGTCTCCGACAACGACATTGCCCGTTGCGATGCCAATGCGGCAATTCAGCTTAACCCCATGTGGCCGGCCCAGAAAATGCATCGAGTCGGCGATGCTCAGCCCTGATCGGATCGCCCGTTCGGCGTCATGATCATAGGCCTGCGGCCAGCCAAAATAAGCCAGAACGCCATCGCCCAGATATTGCGCGACAAAGCCGCCGTATTCCTCGACGATCTCGGTCACGGCGCTTTTGTAGCTGGTCAACAGGGTCGAAAGCTCTTCGGCGTCCAGTTGTTCGGACAGTTGGGTCGAGCCGACAAGATCCGTGAACACCACTGACAGCTGACGCCGCTGTTGCGGCGCGACCGAGTGGCTGCGATCCGCCTTTTCCGCAAACGGTCCGTTTGCCAAGTCCGATGCCTGCCCGCTGCGCAGCAAGGCAATCGCATTTAACAACTGACGGCGATGGCCAACCGATGCGATCCCCATATCCCTGAGGTCTTCTGCAGTAATCGTCGGCAACAGGCTGCCATCCACATCATGGTCATGAAACGCCGTGACGTAGCGCTCCATTCCAAGCGCGCGCAGCCAATCGTCGAGATCAATTGCCATCGTGTTGTTTCACCATTCACCCTACCAACGGGCACTTGCGACACGACTGAAACACACCAATCGCCCGCCTGAAGCGCTGCAATCTGAAAGAGAGCGCAAAAAACAATTATCATCATGATACCGATTCCACTATCCTCGGAATCGCAACATTATCAAGGGGAAGAACGTCGTCGTGCCCAACTCAAGAAATTTGCTTATCGTCGGAACCGGCAATGTCGCCAACGCGCTTGCTCGCCGGTTTTCTGCAACGGATCATGTGGTTCATATCGGTTCGCGAGATACCGGACGTGGGGTCGAGGCCGCGGATCGGCATGGTATTAAAGGCGGCCTTGCAGCCGATCTAATTCAACACGCCGAGGTTGTGTTCATCGCCGTACCGTTCACGGCGTTGGATGATACATTGGAGGCTTTGGGATCACTGGAAGGCAAGGTGGTGGTCGACTGCACTAACCCTCTGACCGATGACTACATGGCTCTGACCCTGGGGCATTCCACGTCCGCAGGCGAGGTCTGCCAAGCGAAGCTGCCGGGCGTCCCGGTCGTCAAAGCCTTCAACGCGATCTTTGCGGATGTCGTTGACTCGGATCCGACCTATGGCGGCATCCGCCCTCAAGTATTCCTTGCCGGGGATGACGCTGGGGCAAAAGAAACGGTGGCCGAGCTGGTGCGTGCAATCAACTACGACCCGGTAGATAGCGGAGCGATGCTGAGTGCGCGGTATCTGGAACCTCTGGCCGAGTTGATCATTCAGATGGCCTATGTTCAGGGCGAAGGCACGCGGATCACGCCCGTCATCCTGCGCTCCGACGCATAGTCGCGCTTGAATACGCAGAGAAGCAGGCAGGCTCGAACGCTCTGCCTGCTTCAAAGGCCCATTGCAAAAGCGGCATACGCCGCGCATCTGGGCCGGAACTTCGGATAGCCGCTCGTTGACTTCCGACGTGATAGCCTCATTGACCGTGTCACCCGCCATACGGTTCTTCCCAGCTTCGCAAAACTCTTTCGATCAGAAGGAATACAGGCTTTCTGCGACATAGCAGCAGCACAGGGTGGCAGTACTTGTCTGTCCACCGAGGTCGGTCGAAATATAGTCCTGATTTCCTCCTCAGCTAAGTACCGCTTGGGTGTCTTTCGTATGACACCTCTGACCAGCTTTTCAGCCGCACTCTTCGATGCGAGATTTCTGGGACATATCAGAACAGTCCATCGCGCAATATTGGCCTAAACGGCAAGCCGTTCCGTCTCAATAGAAAGAGTGGAGCCTTTTGGACAGTTGTCAGCTATGCGGACTTAGCTGTCGTTGAGCTATTCAACTACGCAGATCGGAAAGTCGCCCGGATTTCGCCCACCACCCTTGTCCAAACAAATATCATCGTACATAAACTGGTGAAACTTCTGACCCGCCATAAATGACGATACTGCAACTAAAACTAATATTTGAGATTATCCACTTTTTCATAGTTTATTGCTAGCAGGGCACATCGAAATCGCAAGTCGCAAAATCGAGTGCAAATCTTCAAAGACCCTGACGTTCCAGTTATCTGCTTTGGGCTCGCTGCCGAAATTCAATTCGGTTCTCCGTCACGTAGATCTGCAACTCGTCGCCAATTTCATCAAAAAAAGGAACGTTATGCCGGTTGCCTGCGTTGCAAAAGCCCTGAGTTCCAATTCCTGCAAACATGCGAGCAGATCGAATGCGTTTGAAACGCGTTTATCTACGATGGTAGAAAACCGACCCACGTGCCCAAAGAAAATGACTGAAACAAGGTCATTCGATCGCACTGATAGTGCGATTGGCCCTGAAAGCTGGTTCAACTCATCAAGCGTCGCCTTCCACCAAAGGTTTGGGTGCTGCTCTGACCAGCCGGGGTGTTGCGGAGACGTTGTAGTCCCCATTGAGGACGTCGCGAAAATTCGATCAAACAAGCTTGACCGCCGATGTCCTGGTATCAATCACGAGATACATTCAAACCCTGTGCCCACGGAAACAAACAGAACTTGCCTGGCTATTGATCTTTTTAGCGCGCGCAAAGAATATGTAAAAGTAAGATAAGATCAAAGCGGCTGTGATCCGCAGGCAGACTGGCATGACCAAAATCAAGAATATGGAAGAGTTCGCGGCGCTCAGCGGAATATCGCGGCCAACGGTGTCCAAATACTTCCACGACCCCGATAGCGTTCGCCCAACGACGAGGGCGCGCATCGAAGAGGCGCTGGAGCGGTTTGACTATCGCCCGAATATCTATGCAGTGAACCAGAACCGGAAGCTGACCAAGAATATCGGCATCGTCGTGCCCTATCTGGCTGATCCGTTCTTTGCCGAAATCGCTCGGTATCTCGAACAGAGCTGTATCGCAGCCGGGTATCGGCCTTTCCTTTTCAGCGCTCACGGGGAACAAAAGCTGGAAAACGAAATTCTGGACGGTTTGCAATCCCTGAAACCTGCAGGCGTCTTGTTGGCGCCTTTGGGGCGTATCTCTGACAAGTCGGCGATCGAGAAATTCTGCGCCAGTGTGCCGACGGTTCTGTTCGACAGTAACCTTGACGGTTTGGGCGCGGCGTTTATCGGGTCCGACAACTTCAGCTTTGTGTCTCAGACTGTGGAATACATGACCCGCACAGGCGAACCGCCCTCGTTCTTCGAAATGCGGACACCTGCAAACCCCAATGCCAACAAGCGGCGTAAGGCCTATGTCGAGGTGATGGAGCGTTTGGGTTTTGAACCGCATGTGATCAAAATCGAAGGCACGGGCTGGGCCTTTGAAGAGATAGGCCGACAAGGTGCGCTCAAGGTTTTGGATGAACGCAAGTTACGTACGGATTCGGTTTTGTGCAGCAATGACCGATTGGCGATCGGCTTTCTGGCGGCGTGTTTTGAGCAGGGGATTCGCGTCGGGCGGAAAGAAGATTGTGCGCTGCGGGTGGCCTCGAACGACGATCATCCCTTTGCAAAATTCACGTGCCCTTCACTGACAACCGCGGCGCATGACTATGACAATGTAGCGGCCCGAAGTGTCGAAACGCTTTTTGAACTCATTGAAAACGGTGGAAAATTTGAGAAGCGGACGGAAACCCTCTTCCCGGCTCGATTGGTTCTCAGGGAATCCGCATAACGTCAAAAATTAACGCGCGTAAAGTTTTTATTGACGCCGCGACAAATCTTGAACTAGTCTTTCTGCACAGCATCCAAGCTCAGGGAGGACAGGGATGTACTTGAAACACGCACTTCGTGCGGCGACAGCTTTGACGTTCGTCGCGACGGCCGCGGCCCACGCACAATCCATCACGATCGCCACAGTAAACAACGGCGACATGATCCGGATGCAGGGCTATACCGACAAATTCACCGAAGCGACGGGTATCGACGTCGAATGGGTGACGCTGGAAGAAAACGTACTGCGCCAGCGCGTGACCACTGATATCACCACCAAAGGTGGTCAGTTCGACATCATGACCATCGGCATGTACGAGACCCCGATTTGGGGCGCAAATGGCTGGCTGGTGCCGTTGGACGGTCTGTCCGAAGAGTACGACGTCGGTGACATTTTGCCGGCGATGTCGGGCGGTCTAAGCCATGACGGAACGCTGTATGCGGCGCCGTTCTACGGCGAAAGCTCGATGATCATGTACCGTACTGACCTGATGGAAAAGGCGGGCATGGAAATGCCCGAGGCGCCTAGCTGGCAATTCATCAAAGAAGCAGCGGCGGCGATGACCGACAGAGACGCCGACATCAACGGCATCTGCCTACGTGGCAAAGCCGGTTGGGGTGAAGGCGGCGCGTTCATCACGGCGATGTCCAACTCCTTCGGCGCGCGCTGGTTCGACGAAGATTGGAAGCCCCAGTTCGATCAGCCCGAATGGTCTGACACGCTGAACTTCTACGTTGAAATGATGACTGAATCCGGTCCGGCAGGCTATGCTACCAACGGATTTAATGAGAACCTGTCATTGTTCCAGCAAGGCAAGTGCGGCATGTGGATCGACGCCACTGTTGCGGCGTCATTCGTGACCAACCCGGACGACTCGACCGTCGCGGACAGCGTTGGTTTTGCGCTGGCACCCGACACCGGATTGGGCAAACGCTCCAATTGGCTTTGGGCTTGGGCACTGGCCATTCCGGCCGGTACACAGCAAGAAGACGCAGCCAAGCAGTTCATCGAATGGGCAACGTCTAAAGACTATATTGAGCTAGTTGCTGAAAACGAAGGTTGGGCAAATGTACCGCCGGGTGCGCGCTCCTCTTTGTATGAGAACCCGGAATACCAGAAGGTTCCGTTTGCCAAGATGACGCTGGACTCGATCCTGTCCGCTGATCCAAACAACCCAACGGTCAAACCTGTCCCATATGTTGGTATCCAGTTCGCTGCGATCCCAGAGTTCGCGGGTATCGCGACACAGGTCAGCCAAGAGTTCTCGGCAGTCTATGCCGGACAGCAAACGGTTGAGGAAGCGCTTGCCAAAGCGCAGGCCTTCACCGCCGAAGAAATGGAAGCCGCAGGGTACTGAGGCATCCTCCCACGCGGGCGGGCAGAGAGCTGCCCCCCGCTCACCCCTTCCACAACCCACGTTTTTCTCGCAGGCTAAGCTACGCCTGAACAGAGAGGGTTTGCGTAATGGCTACTCAACACTCCCGATCCGTCGCGCGCCTGATGATGGCACCCGCAGTGGTCCTGCTACTTGGCTGGATGCTCGTGCCCCTGACGATGACGCTGTATTTTTCCTTCAAGAAATATCTGCCCCTGCGCGGTGGGGATCTGGGCTGGGTCGGCTTCGACAACTACGTCCGGTTCGTATCGTCCAGTTCCTTCTGGCCCGCGGTTCAGGCAACGCTTGTGATCGTCGGAGGGGTTCTTATCATCACCGTCATCCTAGGCATCCTCCTGGCGATGCTTCTGGACCAACCGATGTGGGGCCAAGGGGTTGTCCGCATTCTCGTGATCGCACCCTTCTTCGTCATGCCCACCGTGTCCGCCTTGGTCTGGAAGAACATGTTCATGGACCCGGTGAATGGCCTGTTGGCCCATCTGTGGCGCTTTTTCGGGGCTGAGCCGATCTCATGGCTGTCCGAGGCGTCTATGACCTCGATCATCATGATCGTCTCATGGCAGTGGCTGCCCTTTGCGACGCTCATCCTGCTGACCGCGATCCAGTCGCTGGATAGTGAGCAGTTGGAAGCCGCCGAGATGGACGGTGCCCCCGTTCTGAAGCGCTTCTACCACATCATCCTACCGCATCTGAGCCGCGCGATTACCATTGTTATCCTGATCCAGACGATCTTCCTTTTGTCGATCTTCGCCGAGATCTTCGTGACCACCGGCGGCGCATTCGGCACCCGTACACTCACCTACCTGATCTTCCAGCGTGTGCTGGAGAGCCAGAATGTTGGTCTCGGATCAGCCGGAGGTGTCTACGCAATCATTTTAGCCAACATCGTTGCGATCTTCTTGATGCGCATCGTCGGCAAGAACCTGGACGCGTGAGGAGGTAAGACAATGGCCCGCGCAGTCACAACCCGCCGCAAATCGCTGAATACCGCCCTCGCTTGGGCCGTTGGTTTGCTGATCTTTTTCCCGATCCTTTGGACCATCCTGACCAGCTTCAAGACCGAGGCGCAGGCGATCGCCAGCCCGCCGCTGTTCCTGAACTTCAACTGGACGTTGGAAAACTACGCCATCGTGCAGGAACGCTCGGACTACATGCGGTTCCTGTGGAATTCGGTCATCATAGCCGGGGGCTCGACCATTCTGGGCGTCATCATCGCCGTCCCCGCTGCATGGGCGATGGCATTCGTTCCGTCCAAGCGCACCAAGGACATTCTGCTTTGGATGCTGTCCACCAAGATGCTGCCTGCGGTCGGCGTTCTCTACCCGATCTACCTGCTGTTCATTAGGTTGGGTCTGCTGGATACGCGCGGAGGACTGGTCGTCGTGCTGATGCTCATCAACCTGCCGATCATTGTCTGGATGCTCTACACCTATTTCCGCGAAATTCCCGGTGAGATCCTGGAAGCCGCACGGATGGACGGGGCAACGTTGAAAGAGGAAATCCTCTACGTCCTCACCCCCATGGCCATCCCCGGTATCGCCTCGACCGTTTTGTTGAACTTCATCTTGGCGTGGAACGAGGCGTTCTGGACCCTCAACCTAACCGCTGTCGACGCTGCTCCGCTAACGGCGTTCATCGCCAGCTATTCCAGCCCAGAAGGTCTGTTCTTTGCCAAGCTCAGCGCGGCCTCGACCATGGCGATTGCGCCAATCCTAATCCTTGGCTGGTTCAGCCAGAAACAACTTGTCCGCGGCCTGACCTTCGGCGCTGTGAAATAAGGAACACGACACATGGGACGTATTCAACTCAAGTCCGTGACCAAAAGCTTCGGCGACGTGCAGGTCATTCCACCGCTTGACCTGACCATTGAAGATGGCGAGTTCACTGTCTTCGTCGGCCCCTCGGGCTGCGGTAAGTCCACCCTGTTGCGTCTTATCGCGGGGTTGGAGGATATCACCTCGGGCTCCATCGACATTGACGGGGCGGACGCCACCGATGTGCCACCCGCCAAACGAGGGCTGGCGATGGTTTTCCAGTCCTATGCGCTCTACCCCCATATGACCGTGCGCAAAAACATCGCCTTTCCCCTTCGGATGGCGAAGCTGGATCAGGCCGAGATCGACAAGCGGGTCGAAGGTGCCGCCGGCGTTCTAAACCTGACCGACTATCTGGACCGCCGCCCCGGCCAGCTATCGGGTGGACAACGCCAGCGCGTTGCCATTGGCCGCGCAATTGTCCGCGAACCGGCAGCGTTCCTGTTTGATGAGCCGCTGTCAAACCTCGACGCGGCACTACGCGTTGGCATGCGGTTAGAGATCAGCGAGCTGCACGAACGCCTGGCGACCACGATGATCTACGTGACCCACGATCAGGTCGAAGCCATGACCATGGCCGACAAGATCGTCGTCCTTCAGGCTGGAGTGATCGAACAGGTCGGCAGCCCGCTGGAGCTGTATCGCACACCTCGCAACCTGTTTGTTGCGGGATTCATCGGCTCCCCCAAGATGAATTTCATCGAGGGTGAAGAGGCCGCAAAACATGGCGCGAAAACCATCGGCATCCGCCCGGAACATATCGCTGTTTCGGAAACCGAGGGCGAGTGGTCCGGGGTTGTCAGTGTCTCGGAACATCTGGGCTCGGACACCTTCTTCCATGTCCACGACACCGGACTGGCCGAGACGATCACGGTTCGCGCCGATGGCGAGGTTGGGTTCCGTCACGGGGATCGTATTCACCTGACGCCACGGGCCGACGTCATCCACCGCTTCGATGAAAAAGGACTGCGGATCGAATGACCCGTCTGAATGGCAAAATCGCTCTGATCACTGGGGCCGCGCGCGGCATCGGGCTGGCCTTTGCCAAA
Source organism: Ruegeria sp. B10 (assembly GCF_056539825.1). NCBI lineage: Bacteria > Pseudomonadati > Pseudomonadota > Alphaproteobacteria > Rhodobacterales > Roseobacteraceae > Ruegeria > Ruegeria sp. B10. The sequence goes on along the minus strand of NZ_JBQFVP010000007.1, from coordinate 101,649 downwards.
TCCTATGTCGCAGAAGGCGCACGCGTTGCCATCGCGGATATCGACATCGAACGCGCCCAACAGGCCGCAGCCGAAATCGGCGCGTCCGCTCTGGCCGTCGAAATGGACGTAACGAACCAAAAGAGTATCGACGGCGCCATTGCCCACACGGCATCGCATTTCGGCCCGATCGATGTATTGATCAATAACGCGGCGATCTTCACCGCCGCCCCGATTGTCGAGATTGAGCGCGCGGACTATGAGCGTGTCTTTGACATCAACGTTGCCGGTGCCTTGTTCACCATGCAAGCCGTCGCGCGCCATATGATCGCACATGGCACCAAAGGCCGGATCATCAATATGGCGTCGCAAGCCGGGCGGCGCGGTGAACCGCTGGTCGCCGTCTATTGTGCCAGCAAGGCCGCGATCATTTCCCTTACCCAATCTGCGGGCCTGAACCTGATCGCGCACGGGATCAACGTGAACGCGATCGCGCCAGGTGTGGTGGACGGCGAACACTGGGACGGCGTCGATGCGTTCTTTGCCAAACACGAAGGTAAACTGCCGGGACAGAAGAAACGCGAAGTGGCCGCTGCCGTTCCCTATGGCCGCATGGGCCGGGCCGAAGACTTGACAGGCATGGCAGTGTTTCTCGCCTCGGACGAGGCAAAATACATCGTTGCACAAACCTACAATGTCGACGGTGGAAATTGGATGAGCTGATGAACCCAGTGGCACACTCAAACCCTCTGATCCAGCTGCGGCAAGACAGGCTTGCAGACCTCCCAGCGACTGTCGGCACCCCTAACTATAAGCGTTCGGAGCTGACGCCGGGCATTGTTCATATCGGTCTTGGAAATTTCCACCGCGCCCACCAGGCGTGGTACATTCATCAGCTCTTGCAGCAGGGCCAAGCCTACGATTGGGGCATTATCGGAGCCGGAGTGCGCAGCTACGACGCTGAGATGCGTGAGAGGCTGTTGGCGCAGGATTGCCTGACCACGTTGATCGAGTTGGATCCACAAGGAATATCCGCAGAGGTCATAGGCCCGATGATCGACTATCTGCCGATTGAGGCAGGTAACGCAGCACTCATCCGCCGGATGGCTGATCCGTCTATCAGAATTGTGTCCCTGACTGTAACCGAGGGCGGCTATTTTCTGGATGCCAACACCGGCGTGTTCAACTTGGATCATGAAGACATAAGGTACGACGCGAAGAACCCGCATGAGCCACGCACAGTATTCGGTGCGATGGTCGAGGCATACAGGCAAAGACGTGAGAATGGTTTGGAACCGTTTACCGCGCTGAGCTGCGACAATCTTCAGGGCAACGGCGCAATACTAAAAACCTGCATTGTTGGTTTGGCGCGTCTGGTCGACACGGAGCTGGCCGACTGGATCGCCCAAAAGGGCGCATTCCCAAACTCGATGGTGGATTGCATCGTGCCCGCAACGACTGAGCAGGTCATTTCGCAATGCAGGGTGCTTGGAATAGACGATCGCGCTCCGGTCTCGCATGAGAATTTTCGACAATGGGTCGTCGAAGATGATTTTTGTGCCGGGCGACCGCCCCTCGAACAGGCTGGGGTAACGATGACCCACGATGTTCACGGATATGAAATGATGAAATTGCGCATCCTGAACGGAGGGCACCAGCTGCTTGCCAATATTGGGGAAATTCTGAACGTACCGACGATTTCAGACTGCATGCAGGATCCGGACATCGTAGCGTTTTTCAAGAAGGTTCAGACAGAAGAGATCTTGCCCTATGTCGAAGCCGTTCCAGGCACCACGGCAACTGAATATCTTGGATTGGTTGAAAAGCGATTTGCAAACAGCACCATCCGCGACACGACACGTCGCGTGGCATTTGACGGGTCTTCACGACATCCGGGGTTCTTGCTGCCGTCGTTGCGCGATGCCCTTGCCTCAGGCCGTTCTTTGACTGGTTTGGCTCTGGCCGAAGCGTTCTGGTGCCGGATGTGCGCGGGCGTTCGCGAAGATGGCTCAGAAATTGCGCCAAACGACCCCCAATGGGAGCATTTGCAAAACACCGCTCGGGCCTCCAAGGCCGACCCAAAAATGTGGATCGAGCAACGCCAGTATTATGGTGAGCTAGCTGGCAACACGAGGTTTGCAGAAGCGTTTTCCGCTTGGCTGTCCACAATCTGGCAAGTTGGTTGCCGAGCAGCGGTAACCGACTATGCCACCACATAGGCAAAGCGACACTAATCGTGACACGCAATGGGCGTAAACTTCCCTAACCCTTATTGAGCGGAACCGTAGTTGCACTCAGTTCAATTCGGCCAGAAAAGAGTTGGCCTTTTCCAGATGCTTCTCTTTTGTTTCCAGCAACATCCTATCGCCTGTGCGGCACATCATGGCCCAACGCGGATTTTTTGAAAGCGTGTCTTTGTGTTTGAAAATGAAGCGCCAATATAAGCCGTCCCAAATCTCGGCCCATTCGCCTTTGCCCCAATGACTCATCTTCCGAATGTAATTTGATCCTGAAAAATAAGGCTTGGTCGTGATCAGCCCACCATCCGCGTTTTGGCTCATTGCATAAACGTTTGGAACCATGACCCAATCGTAGCTGTCTACGAACATTTCCATGAACCACAGGTAGACGTCGTCTGGTTTGATTTCACACAAGAACATAAACCCGCCGAGAACCATCAGCCTTTCGATGTGGTGACAGTAGCCTGTCTGCAGGATTCGCCTGATCGTGTCGTCAATCGGATTTATCCCAGTTGTGCCGTCATAGAAAGAGGAAGGCATTGGTCGGTTGTGACGCCAATGATTGGTTGTACGCATACGTACGCCCAAGTCCTCATAGGTGGCGCGCATGAACTCTCTCCACCCTATGATCTGACGGATAAACCCCTCTACAGAGTTGAGGGGCGTATTCTTACGCTGGGCATGGTCCAGAGTTGCGTCAATGACTTGCTGTGGCGTGATCAAGCCAATGTTCAATGCAGGCGTAAGGACAGCATGCCAAAGCCAGCTTTCGCCCTCAACAATCGCATCCTCAAAGTCACCAAACTGGTCGAAACGCCGTTCCAAAAACTGGTGCAGCCACGCCAGTGCAGCAGCGTGCGAAGTTGGATAATAAAGGGTATCGATATCTCCTCGCGCGTCGGGAAATTCAGACAGAACATTGTCTTTCGCCGCTTGGTCCACTCTGTCGTACTGCGGCCAGTCGATCCAAGGCAAGCTTTGTAGCAGGGCTTTTGGAACCTTTTTGCGATTGTCTTCGTCGAAACTCCACTGGCCGCCCAAGGGCTGATCGTTCTCAAGCAAAATGTTCAATCGGCGTCGCTGGCTTTTGTAGTATTCCGCCATAAACCAACGTTTGCGGCCGGCAGACCAGGCCTGATTGCTGGCACGTGTGTTCAGAAAGCCGGGCGAAGGAAGGAATTCGATCGCAATTCCTGTTGCTTGCGATGCCTCACTCAAACGCTTTTCAACGACTGAATCGACGGGATCAGCCATCACGACCCGAGAAATCTGATCCAGAGAAAGCCGTTCGAACAAATGAAGGCACGCTTTCGCAGAGGGCTCATACTCAAAGAGGTCCACATGAAAGCCCTTGATCTCGAGCTCTTGGCGAAACCGGGCCATGCTCGCCCTATGGAGCCAGAGCTTCTGCTTGTGCATTTTGGCGGGATACTGTGGGTCTCCGAAGAACAACGGGTCTTCAAACAAGATCACCATTTGCAGCGGCACCTCAAATGCGGGGTGTTCTGCAAAAATTTGATTTGGAAGCACAATTGCGGCGTATTTCACGGCGTTTTCCCGGTTTGGTTTACACGGCTAGCAGGTTAAGTTCAGGAGCTGCATTATGGACGGGATCTTCTTCTTGAAGCCAAAGAACCCTGCTTTGGCGTGTGGCCACGCGTGCGCATCATAACGGCGCCAGAAACGATGCAGATGAATGCCGGCCTCGTTCAGCTTTGGTTCGGCACGGTCCAAGCGCACCCGTGTCGGACCGATAGGACAATAGGGAGTGACAATCGTATCAACATTGTTTGTTTGGGCAGCCTTGATCAGGGGCTCGGACCAATCATCCTTGACCTGTCCAATATCTCCAAACGGCGAGAGTGCGCTATTCATTGCGTGTTCGACAAAAGCAGATGGCAAGTCACCGACCGGAGCTGGCGAACGACCATCTGTGGCCAGCAGACCGACCACGCCTGCGGGACGCAATGATGTGATATCTGCTGCGGCCATGTCTTCCTCTGTCATCAGGAGTAGATACGGCTTCGAGAGGGGTTGCTCTGCCTGCGGGCGGATTTCGATGCGTGGATGATCTGCTGCCTCAACCAGCGGCTCGGCGACGTTGGCCAAGCCTTGGGGTTGAAACCGTCCATCTGTGTATTTCGCGATATTGTCGGCGCGCGCGAGATAGGTTTTTCCCATTGTGTGGAGACCCGCCACCCAACGCCAACTTAGGGTATTTGATGCCGGATCGCCGTCGACAAGGTGGCGCATGAAGACATCTGCGCCCAGTTCCCAAGGGAGTCTGAGCGTGAAAATCCAAATTGAGGCCACCCACATCCTCACGTGGTTATGAAGATACCCTGTCGCGTTTAACTCGCGCATCCAGTGATCAAAACACTCGATACCCGTATGTCCTGAGACAGCATCCCGATACGCCGCATTCAATGTTGCATCGTTTTCCAAACGCTCCAATTGTGCCACCAAGTTTCTTTGGTAGCTAAACCAAACACTTGGCCGTTGCTCCAACCAGCCTTTGAAATACGTGCGCCAAAACACTTCGTGAATGAACTTGTCGGCAAGCTTTTCACCATGTGCGGACAGAACCCGTGACAGAACCTCTTCCTCAGTTAGCAAGCAGTGTCGTAGCCAGGGCGAGAGAGTCGATACATTGCCGCGTCGATTGGGGCCAAAGTCATAATTTCGACTTTGCGCATAGTCGCGTCCAGCGCGGGGTAAAAATTGCTCCAGACGCCTCAGGCCTGCGTCGCGCGTAGGTTCGAACTGCAGCTGTACAAAAGCCTTATCCACCACAGGAACTTCCAAAGTCATGCAGCAGCCTTGCAGCGTTTCGAGCAGTATTTAACGTCATCCCAGACCTTCTCCCATTTCTTGCGCCACACGAAGGGACGTTGGCAGACTGGACAGATCTTTTGCGGCAAATCCGCCTTCTTGCGCATTTTCACGTGAGGTCTCCGAACGGCAGGTCAAGTTGAGCCGCATTCTGCGGTGTTCTGGATTTTCTTTTACGAGAGCGTTCAGCCTTTCGGCTTGCGTGTTTGGTGGCGATTGCGTGCGCTCGATCGCGAAATTCGGGCCCGCGCCTCACCGCCCAAACCTTTTCTCGCGCAGCCTTTGCCGCCGCCAGATGGTCAAAGACGCGCATAGGATATTTTCGGTCAAGAACCGCACCCGCATTGTCCGCATGCCAAGGTTCATGCAGGTGTGCATCCGATATCTCTGCCAGTTCCGGCACCCACCGACGAATGAATATGCCGTTCGGATCCTGATCCAGGCCTTGTTTGACGGGGTTGTAAATACGGATGGTGTTGATGCCCGTTGTGCCAGATTGCATCTGGACCTGACTCCAATGGATACCGGGCTCATAGTCGGTGAACATCCTTGCCAGATGCAGGCCCGGTGAACGCCAATGCTGCCACAAATGATAACTCGCAACTGCCATCACCATGGCTCGCATGCGGAAATTCAACCAACCTGTCGCGCGCAGAGATCGCATGCAGGCGTCCAAGAAAGGATACCCTGTCTCACCTGTTGACCAGGCTTGCAAAAGCGCCGCGTCCGGTTCCTTGGGGCGCAAGCCATCATAGAGCGGGTGAAGGTTTTCGAACTCTATTTGCGGTTCGTCCTCCAGCTTTTGAATGAAATGACAATGCCAGTGCAAACGCGCTGAAAAGGATCGCATCGATTTCTGCCATTTCCCTGCGCCCGCGGGAAGCGAGCGCCGGGCATTTTCCGTCTGTTGTGCAATTTCGCGAACAGAGATCGCGCCCCACGCAATATAGGGAGACAGCCGCGAACATGCCGTCGCACCACTCAAGGGACTGGACATTGCACGCTGGTAGTCAATGCTCCTGTTGTTCAAAAAGCTGTTCAAAAGCCCTAGCCCCACTTGACGCCCACCCTTCTGCCGACCCGTACATGCGGCCCCTGCAAGGCCCAGATCTTTGCTGCTTGGGAGCGCACCAAGCTCTATGGGCAAGGGCGCAAGCTGCGGTGCTTTTTCTGTAGGTTGCGACATCTGCGCGTCCCAATGGTTCGCCCAGCCGTCTCGTGACTTCAGTCGGCGGATAACACTGTGGTTCTGAATCTCATGCCAAGGGACACCTGCGTCACGACACCAGGCAGCGACATCTTGATCCCTGCGATAGGTCCAATCGTTGCCCGTCTCCTCGTGTGACCATAGGGCCTCCAGAAAACCTTGTTTTTTCAATTCTGTAAGTGTCTCAATCGCCGTCCCGATACGAACAACCAGTGGCTGTCCTAATTGAGCAGTCGCCTCCCGCAATTCCGCAAGTGTCTCGGAAACAAAGCTCCATTGTCGTTCTGAGGCATCGGGCTGTATCCATAGTTCAGGTTCAACAACATACAACGGCAGCACGGGACCAACCTTGGCTGCCTGAGCCAAGGCCGCATGATCCAAAACACGGAGATCTCGCTTGAACCAGACGACTTGCAAATCCGTACACCTCACCCAAGCCATTCCTTGAGTGCATACGCGTCATGGGATGCAACGGATCAGAAAAAGTACTGTCTTTGCAGAATGGTCGCGACGTCTTTGCCTGCATGTCGGCGACTGCAGGTAGTGCCCGTTACTGCGCTTTCCCTCGGTTTAGTTGCTGGCAATAAAGCGCAACAAAATTGCTCACTGCCAGACATCGAAGGACGGCTTAGTCCGCGTCCGCAACCTACTCCACAATCTTGCGGTTGTAACGAATGTCAGTTTTGGCGGGTCGCATTGTAGCAATTGAGGTTGTTGGCCCATGGCAGGAAAAGGCCGCACGTGACGGAAAACGGATCAGCCGATTCTCCCCAGTTTTCTTTTTACGCCATTTCGCCGTCAGTTGAGAATATCCGCTATTGCACCGATCAGGTTCAGAACTTCGTTCGTTCGTCGATCTACCTCGTAGACATAGTTTCCGGCCCGCACATAGTAACCTTTTCTTTTCAGACCATATCTGTAGGGATCGTTGATGCGCACATAGCCATCGTAGATGTAATCCCCAGCTCGGTATCGTTTGACTTGTCCGGGGGGGACGCACGGAACTGCTTTTTTGGCTAAGCCCGGCGGGCAATGTCCTGCTTTTGATTTCACTAAAACAGGCTGCATAGCATTGTGCGACCCAACAACCTGTCTCAGATCAAGAGACTGGATTTCAAAACTCGCACTCGCAACCGGCCCGGTTTGCATTACGAACGCCGTTGCTGTGATTGCTAAAGCCGTTTTCATCCTTTTGCCTCCTTTAACTGCGTCTTCCATTTATGATCCCCGTCGGGATTTGGCCAATGCAATAGGCGGAGACTGGCTTACCGCTGAAGTCTCCCACTATGACGCGATGGTTCGTTGGCACGACAGCCTCAGCTAACGACCTTTCAAACCGCAAAGTTGGAATGGGGTAATTGAAGGAGCGCACGGCCGGACAATTCGTTTGTTCTTATTTCGTAAACAACATTAACCGAACGTGAACAGTGTATTCGCAGTGGGTTCAAACAACTTTAGGCATACTGACTAAGTTGGATCGAACGAGACGTATATCGTTTGACGAAAACAAGGGGAACAAAATGGTCAAGCCTGCCTTTATGACTGAAGATCGCAGCACTGAAATTGCGATGCGGACCTCTAGCGAATCTGCTGAAGAGCGCCTGCAAACCACGATGAATTCGAGCAATAGCCGCTTCCCTCCTATTGAAAATGCACTAACAGAGATCATAAAAAACAAGCGGCTATCCGAGGCTCACCAGAACTTCTGAAGGCAAACCAGCTGACCCCCCCGACAATTCTCGATATTCGTCCTAAACATCGGAATTGTAACATAAATCCCGTCCCAACTTGGGGCGGGATTTTCTTGCTGCGCATCGCAATCATCAAGAGTTTGCGCCTAGCAGGCCGACTTAGTCGACCTGCCAACTTGGTATCCGAAAGGTCTATTGACGCTCCCGCCTTCAGTTCATCCTGAAGTAGAGGCTGGCGATGGCCGGGAAGCCTCAGGTCACAGTCCCAGCAGGGCTTTGACCTGTTCCTCGACTGCATCGGTGACAGGCTTGTTGGCAGCAGCTTCCAGGGCCTCACGTTCAGCCAGATCTTGCTCTTCTACAAGTTCTGTCAGTTCTTCCACCTCTTCAACAGCTTCGTTGTATTCAATGGCTGCCTGTCTCTCGTCATTCAAAGTCTGGGCTTCATCAATCGAAGCGTCCAAATCAGCTTGGGCATCTTCTAGCTGTGCTTCGATATCCGGATCGCTACCACCCGCGTCCTCCAATGCCTGTTCAAGCTCTGCGACCGTGTCCCGGTTGGTTTGAACCTCACCCAATGCGACTTCCAAGTCATCCTCGATTTCTTGAACTGTACGATCTGGCTCTTCCAGTCCCTCGAGAAACTCCAACTGTTCTTCCAGTTCCTCACGCAAGGGTTCTCCGGCCAGCACAGTGTCGCGGTACGTGGCAATTCTGCCAACCCGTGAATTGGGCGCAGCATTGGCGAGGGCCGTTGGACTTGCATTGGCCGCGTTCAGTGCGCCCAACTCGGACGGGTGTGCACCAAGCAGCGCAGCCATACGATTACCTTTGTTGCGGGAAACGGGACGCTTTGACTCTTCTACAATGACAGTCTGACGAACCGTTTTTTGCACCTTGGCCTTCTGCGTTCGAAGGGTTGTCGTGGCAACCCTTGAGGTGGTTGCCGTTTTGCGAGTTTTGCCATTCCCGTTGAACAGATCTTTCAGAGAGAACCCGCCGCCTTTTTTCGTACCGGACCGAGCAGACTGAGACTTTGTTTTCCCTTGCCCGAATATCCCGACTCTGGTGCCGCCACGGCTTTTGTCGGCCCCGTTGCCACGGCTACCATTTCCAGCCGAGCTGTTGTCTCCGCGATCTCCCTGAGCGCCGTTGCCATTCCCGCCGCCGTTTCCATTGCCTCCGCCATTGCCGCCGCTGTTGCCGTTTCCGCCGCCATTGCCGTTGCCGCCGCCGTTACCACCACCGTTTCCACCGCCATTGCCGCCACCATTACCGTTGCCTGGTTTGGCATAAGCAAAATCAGGAGCTGCGACGGTGGCTACAATGGCCGTGGACCCCAACAAGGCAATCGCGATCGTCGAAGCTTTAAGCAGTCCGCACTTGGTGGTTTTCATTTTCAATCTCCTCAAAACCTTCAGCAACGACAATCAGCGTGCTGAGGTTGACCACAGTGTTTCGGCAGTCTGACTCGCAGTCGAATCAAAGCCCTTGCCACTGATTTAACTTGAGGTCGCTTGAACGCAGGGCTAACTGCTTGTTCATCATCGGTTCATGTCTGGCCTAGTAGTCTTCAATGAAGGTGTTTGAGGGTGTTATGCAGGCCAAAGCGTTTTTTCTGGTTGCAGCTTTGCTAACCGCCTTGTCCGGGGGACAAGCGGCGGCAGATGCACGCGAACTCAAGCAGTCTGAACTGCGCATGGCGACGTTGTCAGGCAGTGCGATACGGCTGAACCGTGTGATCAAAGGCGTGAAAAAAGCATTCGGCGGAACCCCTGTTGACGCGCGCGCATTCAAAACAGACAAGATCTACTATCGTATTCTGGTCAAAAAGCCGGGCGGAAAGATCGTCAGCGTGATCGTGAACGCGGAAACCGGCACAGTCGTCTCAAACCGCTCGAGTACCGGTCGCGAGATTTCAGAAGCCGCACGCAATTCAACCAAATCCAAAAGCAACAACGGTCAGAGTGCCTCTGCCACCCGTGGAAACAGTGCAGGTCGAAGCAATGCGGGCGGCAACGGCAGCGGCAATGGCGGTGGCAATGGCGGCGGCAACGGTGGCGGCAATGGCGGCGGCAACGGTGGCGGCAATGGCGGCGGCAACGGTGGCGGCAATGGCGGCGGCAACGGTGGCGGCAATGGCGGTGGAAAAAATTAGAGTTAAGATCGCGCTGATTTAGCTGTAGTCTCTGGATATGCGAATACTCCTTGCTGAAGACGAACCCCAGCTTTGTGAGCAAGTCAAAAAGCTATTGGGTGCGGAAGGTCGCGTGGTCGACGTGGCCCACAATGGTACAGATGCCCTGCATCTGGGGTCGACTGAACCGTACGACATGATCATCCTCGACATCGGCCTGCCTGAGCGTGACGGCATTTCGGTCCTTCGCGAATGGCGCAGTGCGGGCGTCAAGACACCGGTTTTGATCCTGACTGCCAGAGATGGCTGGAGCGAACGCGTCGACGGCCTAGATGCCGGCGCGGATGACTATATGACCAAGCCGTTCCACATGCCTGAATTGGCGGCACGGGTACGGGCCATCTTGCGACGTCAGAGCGGTCAGTTGAACCCCGTGATAGAGATGGGAGAGGTTTCTCTGGATACGCGGAATGGTCGGGTCACCGTTGGGGGCATACCTGTCGATTTGACCGCGCAGGAGATCGCCGTTCTGACCTATCTGGCGCATAACATCGGTCGCATGGTGTCGCGTACTGAGCTGTCGGAACACATTTACGAGTATGACGGCGACAGAGATTCCAACACGATTGCAGTATTTGTGACCCGCCTGCGCAAAAAACTGGGCTCCGATTTGATTACAACCGTCCGGGGTCGCGGCTATATGATTGATTCCGCCTAATGCTCTCGTTGCGCCAACGGGCCTTACTCGGAGGTATCGCTTCGGGAGCGCTGTCCGTAGGCGTCGGTACGCTGATGGTGTTTTCCTACATCAACACGCGCGTTCTGGAGCAGTTCGACGCAACGCTACAAGACCGGCACACGCAGGTTGTTGTTGGCCTCAGCGCCACCACGGATGACCCTGAAACCCTGCGGCAGTTGGTATTCGATCCTGCGTATAGCACGCCATATTCGGGGCGGTATTGGCAAGTAACGGACAGTAACGGTGAAATCTATACATCTGCTTCACTCTTCGATGAAACGATCGCCGAGCCTCCTCACGGAAATGACGAAACAATCATTTGGAACACCTTGGGTCCAGATAGTGAAGCCATTCGCAGCGTTTATCAAAAGATCACGTTCGAAGACGAAACGGAGTGGGGTGTTACTGTCGCCGAAAGCAGGAGCGAACTGATCAACGAACGGGGCGCTGCGCAAAGATACCTGCTCCCGGTTTTCGGATTGGTTGGTTTGATCGGAGTGGCAAGTTCTCTTTTGTTGATGTCCGCCATTGTTGGCCCGCTCCGGAAGTTGCGCGCCGATGTCGCCCATCGCTGGGATCGAGGCGATGAGCTGGCTCCCGAAGACTACCCGGAGGAGGTTTCTCCCCTGGTGGAAGATCTCAACAAACTGCTGCATCGAAACCGCGAGATTGTCTCAGGTTCGCGAAGGCAAGCAGCGGATCTGGCACATGCCCTCAAGACACCGACGGCCATCTTGCGAAACGAATTGGCAGAACTCGCAGACGCCGGCGCACATACGGAACCTGCGGAAGAAGCCCTAACCCGAATTGACGCCCAGCTTAGCCGTTCACTTGCGCGCATGCGCGCATCAAACACTGGAGAGTTAACGCATTCCAGGACAGATCTTTCGAATTCGGTGGAACGGCTGTCCCGGTTGTTCTCGGTGATGGCCGAACGCGAGGGGAAGACGCTTGTTTCGAATTGCGAGCCTAGTCTTCACGTTCGCATGGACCCACAGGACATTGAGGAAGTGATCGGAAACCTCCTCGACAACGCCCTCAAGTGGAGCCGGACGACATTCCAAATCACCGCCAGGCGCACGGGCAGCAGCATCAAACTTCGCGTCGAGGACGACGGGCCCGGAATCCCAGAGGAGGCCCGGCTTGAGGTTCTGCGTTCCGGCGGTCGACTCGATACTTCAGTAAAAGGAACAGGGCTGGGGCTGCCTATTTCCGTTGATTTATTGGCCGCCTACGGTGGAACGCTGGAACTTGGAACATCGAAGCGCCTGGGGGGCTTGGCCTGTGAGGTGAATATTGGGCGCGAGACACATAGCCAATAGATGAGCAAAGTGGCGACAGTGTCCTACCGCGTCGCCACACGGCGCCAAGACGGGCGTGGACAGTGTGTTGACATGATGCAGTACTAAACTCCCTTTGCCTAAATGGCCCGCCGCGCAGAAAACCTGCGCGACGGGCACCTCATTTAATCGACGATCTCGCTGTAGTCCCCACGGACTTGAACCATCACAGATACATCACCAGAGTCTCGGTTGCGCCAGAACCAACCATGTTCACCGGCAAAGGCCGCTTCGATGGTGCCTTCGGCACCGGTCGACCCACGCCCCTTTTCATAGGTGATCGACCGACCGCCACCGTGACCATGTAGGTCGAAATTCACCCGACCGCCTGTAACGACCATACGGTACTCAGCCGTTGCGCCTTCTTCCATGACCAGCTTCCATTCAGCCGACTCTCCGGGCGTCAGTATAAAGCTGGTTTCGTCCTGCCAGACCTCGGCCTCCTGCGCATGAGCCGACCCGACAAACAGGCCAAAGACGTCGTTCAGCAGGCTCGACTGATCCTGGCTTTCGAGTTTGCGGTCTGCTTCGGCTTCGTCTGCAAGTTGCGATTTAATCTCGCCCATCTCTTGCAGCCCGAGCACGCGGCCAACGCCAGTCGGGTCGATCCCGTATTCGGCCGGCAGAACCACCGTGACAAGGATCGCGACGGCAGACGCACCTGCAATGACGGTCGAGCGGATAAGCTGAGCCGAGCTTGGCAGTTCTTCAAGACTTGGTCTTTCTGTGTTGAACATTTTCTGAACTCCGTTACGCGACAACAAAATAGCCGGTGATCTGATAGCCCATCAGGATGAACCCGAGGGTCATCATGATGACGTTTACGCTGTAAGCTTGCTGGAAGAAGTACGGGCTTTTGCGCCAGAACCCCATAACGATAAGGATGATCGCAAGGGCCGTAAGCTGGCCAAGTTCCACACCCACGTTGAACGCCAACAGATTGGCAAGAAGCCCTTCCGGAGCGATGTCGTAGTCGAGGATTTTGGTCGCCAGACCCATTCCGTGGAACAGGCCAAAAATCAGCGTCGCAACTTTGGTATTTGGCTGGAACCCCAACCAGCGCTGGAACGCACCAAGATTGTCGAGCGCCTTGTAGACAACCGAAAGGCCGATAATGGCGTCGACGATATATGCGTTTACGCCCCAGCCAAACCAAACGCCCAACAGCATTGTTGTCGAGTGACCGATCGCGAAGAGGCTGACATAGATGCCGACATCTTTGGCTCGGTAGAGAAAGAACACGACGCCAAGCAGGAATAGGATGTGATCGTAGCCTGTGACCATGTGTTTTGCGCCAAGATACATGAAGGGGATGATGTTCACGCCCCAGATTTCTTGGATGTAGCCCGCATCGCCTTCAGTGACGTTATGAGCCAGCACCTGAGACGTGCTCAGTGCCAGATTGGTTATAATGAGGGCCAGCAGGAGCGTCGCGCGCCTGTCTAGACCCCGTGAGATTAGATTCATGGATGTTCTCCGTTGTTATGTGATGTCGAAAACCCCGATTGGGGCGACGTCACACGCGCGGAGGCCGGTCTATACCGTAGTTCTTGGTTGGGCCGTCCGGCACTCGGTCGAACGCCCTGTCATCAGAAAGCGAGGCTAGTGACAGCGCATTTTCCGGTTCCGGTATCACCATTTGGCTGTGGTCGTGATCTGCACCATCATGACTGTGCCCGTGCATCGCCCACAACAAATCTTCTTCAAAGCCATGGGTATGCCCGTGCTCTGCAATGATCTGCAAATGCTCCTGCACGGTTTCAATCACTGTCGGAGCATGGCCCACGTTTGGCTGAAGCGACCAAAAGATCAAAGACAGGCAGATCAAAGCTGCCATCGCATTCTGCGTATATCTTTGAACTGCTCTCACGTTTTCAGTGCCTCTGCGGCGTTTCTATATCCCCCCCAAGGGTTATCTCGACTTGTATGTCAAAACCACCAAAAGTCGCAAGCCATCCAGCACGATCAGCGCGGCAGAAACGTGCCTAAGAGCCTCTGCGGTCCGTTTGGCGCCCAGGGTCGGTTGGCAGTAGCTCTATTGAACAACCAAGAAACCTTCCAACGAAGTAACAGCAGTTCCTTCAAGGATGACGCGGTTGCCATCCGCTTCACAAGCAATGACTCCGCCTCGCGCAGAAAGCTGACGAGCCAACAAGTGTTTTTTCTCCAGTCTCCGAGACCAGTATGGCGTCAAACAGCAATGTGAAACGCCTGATACGGAATCTTCTGGCACACCATTTGCCGGGGCAAAGAACCGTGAAACGAAATCAAATTCCCCTGTCCCTTGCGCCGATATGATCACTGCGGGTAACGGTAGTTTTGCCAAAGCGGCAAAATCCGGAGCACAGCTCAGAATATCATTTTCGCTCTCAAAAACAGCCAGATAGTGCTTTGCAGCCAATAAAGCTGAAGGCTTCTTCCCAAGTGCTTCGATCAGACCCGTGGGGGCATCGACCACCTCTGGCACAAGTGCGGGCATATCCAGACGCAATCCGTTTTCCCCACGTCGAACAATCATCCGGGCGGATTTGGAATGGAAGGTGACCGCATCCAACCCGACCTCGAGATTGGAGAATACGATGTGAGCAGCCGCAAGGGTCGCGTGTCCGATCATATCCACTTCGCGCGCTGGGGTGAACCAACGTATGTCGAATTCGGCATGCCCTGCGCGATGGCGCGCATTTGCTCGCGGAACAAAAAACACCGTTTCAGATTGGTTCAGCTCACTCGCGATGGATTGCATGACCTGTACAGGCAGCCATTGATCCAGTGGGCAAACGCCAGCAGGGTTTCCGCTGAGCGTACGGTCTGAAAAGGCATCGACGATAAAGGTTCGAAGTTTCATCCCTAGCCGTCTACATTCGGGCGCGGGATTGTGAACGCCCCGTCGTTTTCAATGGCAAAGGCGGCACGAAGAACCGTGCTTTCTTCGAAATACCTGCCAACCAGCTGCAACCCAATCGGCAATCCTTCCGAGTGCATTGCACATGGCATCGTCAGCGCAGGATGGCCGGACATGTTAAAGAAGGTAGTAAAACGCGTAGTGGCATTGCCAACTGCTTCTTCCACACCGTCACGGGTTGTCTTCACGGTTCCCAGCTTTTGCGCAATTTCCGGCGTCGCCGGCGTCAGGATCAGGTCGACCTCATCAAACAACGCGTTGGTCTCTTGCCGATAGAGTTCTACGAAGCGCTTGGCCCGAATGTAGTGTTCCGCCAGGAGCGTCTGTCCCAGCGCCAATCCGGCGCGAAAATCCTGCCCATAAAGCTCGCCCCGGTCTTGCAAATAGGCCGAATGCGCGCTCAGAGCTTCCGGCATCTGAACGGTGAGAGACACGGCGCGGCTATGTTCAAGATCCGGAAAGGTCACTGGGATCAATGCCGCGCCCTTCGCAGTCACAAAGCGTTTGACATCTTCCAATGCTGTCAAGATTTCCGGATCAGTTCGCTCGAAATAGAAATTTGTGGGAATGCCGATGCGCAACCCAGAGATATCGCCATCGAGCGCTGCGGCATAGTCTTCGACCGCAAGGTTTTGCGAACCCGGATCACGAGGATCGTAGCCCGCAATGATCCCGAGTAAATCAGCGCAATCTGTGACGTCTCGAGTCATGATGCCCACATGATCTAACGTCCAGCAATATGGCACCACACCCGTCGTCGGCACTCGGCCAATGGTTGGTTTCAGTCCGACTAGCCCGTTCAACGCCGCAGGCGCGCGCACTGATCCGCCAGTGTCCGTACCCAGGCTGGCAGGGACCAAGCCGAAGGCCACCGCTGCCGCTGATCCGCTGGACGATCCTCCGGCCAGTCGGCTTGGGTCATAGGCGTTCACGCAGGTTCCATAGACCTCATTTTCGCCGGTTGCGCCGTAAGCAAACTCATGAAGATTGGTCTTGCCCAGGCTCAGCGCGTTTACCTCTCGCATACGGGCGATGACAAAGGCGTCCTCCGATGCAATTCTGTCATGAAACACGCGCGATCCAGCTGATGTCAGAACCCCTTCGATGTCGAAAAGATCTTTGGATGCGTATGGAATACCCGCAAAACGCGCCCGCTCCAAATCGTCGCGCGTGAGGGCTTTGGCCACCTGGCGCGCAGATTTATCTGTCACGGTGATAAAGGCCTTGGAACGGTCATTGTGCCTTGCAATCCGCTCGGCAAAAACCGCGACCAGTTCAGTTGGCGTTATTTCACCGGCATCAAGCCTGGACTTAAGACCGCGGACAGTGTCAAACGCTATTTCATTTGTCATCTGTCTATCGCTTCTGAACAGTCAAGGCCGGAGGTATCGTGCCAAGGTCGATCTTGCGAAGGACCTCCAACTCGTCCAACAACTCCTGAAATCCGGTAATGATGCCTAATTTCGGGTCTACAAGTTCGTCTATTTCCGCATCGCTCCAGTCGTGCGAGGCCATCTGACTGCAGATACCTGTCAGAGTCTCTTTTTTCAGTTTTTGCATGTTACCCATCCACGCAGGTTCCGATGAATCCTCCGGCGCGCCAAGACGCGCGCCGCACTCGTGCGTCACAGTTGCGATAGTTCAACCATTTGGCAATCTGCTGCCCTGACCGATACCACCGTCTGTAGGCCTATTTACTAAGCAGGATCTCACGCGGATAGTTGGTGATGTAGTCAAACCCGGTTTCCGTCACGACCACCGAGTCACCAATCCGACCTGCAGTGACACCATCGACAGAGATGCCGCCGTCGACCGCAAAGGTCATGCCCGGCTGCAGAACTGTCTTATCTCCGGCTTTGAGCTCCGGCGCTTCCAGATATGCAACACCGATGGATCGACCGGTACGGTAGCCGGTTTCATAACCGCGTTCCTGATAGACTTCGTTAGCGGCTGCAGCGACGTCTTCGGCCAGAACGCCCGGGCGGATCGCGTGGATCGCGGCTTGCTGTGCGTCAATCGCAGCCTGCTGCACCTCGCGGTCCAGGTCTTTCACTTCTCCGATGTGGAACATACGGTCAAAGCCCAGCTTGTACTGTTTGAACTGCGCCATGTTGCAGAAGCAGAAATAGACGGGATCAAACTTTTCATATGCTTTCACACCGGCACGACCATGCACCATCGAGGTTTTCTTACCGCTTTGAACAATCTGCAGGTTGTGGATCATGGGCGAGACGAAACTGTCCCAACCTTTGTCAGTCAGGAAAGTGGCCGCCTTGCGCGAACCTACATCAATTACCGCCAGCGCGCTCTCGTATTCCTGTGCGCCTTCTTTCAAGGAATTGTGCGCCGCAAGCATCATCGCACCAGCGATCTCTCCAGCCTGTTTCATCACTTCTATTTCGAAGGGAGATTTGATGGTCCGCATCGCGCCCAATACCGGAGAGATATCCTTAAGAGGAACGCCCGGATAAGTCTCGTCCAGATGATTGCGGACAATTGCGGGGATCGACCCCTTTTCAACCCAGATCTCGGATGGCCTACCACCCAAAGCAACGGCCAGCGCGCGGCCCCATGTGCGTTGTCCGATATCTTCCCAGGTGCGTACGTCTTCGACCCATGTCATCGCACCGACCATCTCCGACTCCATCAGCGGCGTGATGACGACAGGCGAGTCATCCGCGTCCACCACCAACATCGTGGGGCGCCCGAACTCGATCCCCAGGTAACCCCAGAAACCTGCCAGGTAGGCCATTGAGCTTTCATCGGTAAACACGGCCTTTTGGATGCCTGCATCCTTCATGCGGCTCTGCAGCTCAATCGTTCTTTGTTTCGCGTGTTCAAGCATGTGCCTTCATCCTTCAAGAAAAGCCAACGGCATGACACCAAAACCGATGGCAGGGTTGATCCTGAGGCCGTCCTGTCATTGTCGCACGGACGGCCATTTCGAATGTGAATTTCAACACCGCCCGCCTTCCACGCGGGCGGCGTCGTCGCGCCTCAGTCTAGGAGACCCGGTAAGAAAAGAGCGACCGGCGGCACGAAGGTAACAACGAAAACCATCGGCAGGTGACCCAGCAGCAGGAACTGCAAGGTCGGGCCGACATAGTTTGACAGGGGTTGTCGTGTGACGCCCCCGGCCATGTAAAGCAGCGGTGCGCAAGGTGGAGAGATGTTGCCCAATCCCAGGTTTGTACCGACAATGGCAGCGAAATGGATCGGATCCAAACCAATCTTCTGCGTTACCGGCAGCAGGATAATCGCAGCCAGAACTCCACCCGATACGTCGTCGATGATCATGCCCATGATCAGCAACAGCAGATTGATCAACAACAGGATGACAATCTTGTTTTCCGATATGGTCAGCAACAGATCGGCAAATTGGGTCGGCACCTTGGCCAGAACCATGCCGCGGCTCATGACAAACAGGAAAAACAGAACCATCAGGATCGCGCCGGTTAGACGTGCGGCTTCGACTGTTGAGGCAAACAGTTTGTCGAACGGCAGCGTACGGTAGATCAACAGACCAACGGCCAGAGTATAGACCAGCGCCATCGACCCTGCTTCGGTCGGAGTGGCGATGCCGCTGTAGATGCCACCCAAAATGATCACCGGCATGATGATCGCAAGGCTCGCACGTTTACCGGTTTGACCGATTTCTTTCACGGTGCCGGAAAAAGAAAGTCTCTCTGCAACAGTGATCGTCGTGTTGTTGCGCAGGAACCAGAAATTCAGCGCGCAGTAGGTCGCGGCCAGCAGGATCCCCGGCCCCATGGTCGCCAGAAAACACTTGGCCACTGACTCGCGGATCGCAATCGCGAAGACAATCATTGGAATGCTGGGTGGGATCATCAGCGCTAGAACCGAAGACACAGCAACAAGCGCAGTCGCATGGCCCGGGGGATACCCTTCCTTGATCATGCGAGGGACCATGATTTTCCCGATGGCTGCAATCGCAGCAGAGGCCGATCCCGAAATCGCGCCGAACAGCGCACAAGTCACAACAGTAACTGCGCCAAGCCCGCCCTTGGTGCGTCCGACGAAGGAATTAACGAAATCCAGGAGTCGCTCGGATATCCCCGACGCGCCCATCAGGGTGCCCGACAGGATAAACAGCGGAATGGCAAGCAGCGAGAACGCACTGACCTGCGAATAGCCGAACCCGGCATGAAACGAGATGTCTGTGCCCTGCAAAGTGCCAAAGACAAGCGCACCGATGCCGAAGGCAAAGCCGACGGGCACCTCGATCAGCAGCAGGACAATGACAATTGCGATGGCGACGAAAAACAGCGTCATGTCATTCTCCTCCCTTGCCAGTGTTCAGGGCGCGGGCTTCGAGAAAGATCTGAAGCAGCATGTAGAAACCCATCAGCACGAAGCCGAAGACCATGCTGAGATCCCACATGTATTTTGGGAATTTCATGTACGAGCTTTTGCGGTTCAGGTTGATGTTGAACTGCGCAAAATCCCAAGCATATTTGGCAAAAACGACCAGTGCGACCAGGCACAGGATTGATCCGAACAAACGGAGGGCAAGCAATGTCTTTCGATTTCGAAAGACCAGCGACATCACTCCACCTTCGATGTGGTCACGCTCGCGCGAGCAGTACGCCATTCCGATGAAGTAGATCCACAAGGCCATCATCGGTGCCAGCTCTTCGATACCGAGAAACGGAGACGAAATGACATATCGCATGAACACCTGCGCGGCCATGACCAAGCCAAGGGCAAGCATTGCGAAAAACATGATGACGCGCATCAGCCACGCAACTTTGGCTTCCAGCGAGTACAGTCCATCCAGGCCGCGATAGACAGGCAGTTCGCGATCCTCTACCGCAGGCACCGGTATGATCGGCGATGGCACCAGAACATCGTCCAGACTGTCCGTGTGCAAGATATCCTTGGTCATTTTCCCTCCCATCCCCAAAAGGAAACACGCGCAAAGCTTGGTTTGCGCGTGTTCGTAAGTGGCGCTATTCCACGCCCGCCGCCTGTTTGATGGCACCCATCACTTCTACGCCGATGATCTCCTCCATGTAGGGGTATTCAACTGCGACAACCTTTGAGCGGTAGGCATCCAGCTGCTCGGGGGTCAGTTCAACGACTTCAATCCCGGCCGCTTCGATCTGCTCGAACCACTTGGGGCTTTCGGACTCGGCGTTTTCCCAGGCCCAGGTGACGGCTTCGTTGGCGGCCTCTTTCACCCAGCCTTGCTGCTCCGCTGTCAGGCCATCAAACCAGGCTTTGTTTGCAGTCCAGAAGGTGTGTTCAAAGTTCTCGCGCGTGAAGACGTACGCGCTCAACACGTCCTTGAACAACAGAACTTCGGATGGCGGCGAGTAAGCCCGACCGTCAATCGCACCGGTCTGCAATGCTGTATGAACCTCGGAGAATGCCATCGGAACGGCCGAAAAGCCGGTTGCCTTGTAGCGCTCGATCGCCATGGGCATACCCGGAACGCGCATCTTGAAACCTTCTGCATCGGCCGGGAAGTCTACGGGAACTTCAACGCCCTTGCGCACAACGAAACCGGTGAAGTCAGTTGGGATCGTACCCAGCAACTCCATGCCCAGGTCGTTCATGATGTCGTTGTAGACTTCGTTCATCGTCGAACCAGGACCGTAGACTTCCTTGCCCGACTCCCAGTCGTTGGCGACATAGCCCAGAACGGACACGTCCCAGCGCGGATCAAGCTCGGAATGGTTCCACGACATGGTCATCTGAACAGCGCCTTGAGCAACCTGCTCAACGATCGATGTCCAATCACCCAGATCACCACCGGGGTGATAAGAAACCGACATGGTTCCACCAGAAAGCTCGTCCAGCCGTTCGATGAACTGTTCGGATACTTTGTGGAAGATGTGTTCCTGATCCATGACGTGGCCCAGGATGATGTCCTGAGCCGATGCACTAGACGCGGTGAACCCGGCAAAGCCGAGTGCGACAGCCCCAGTTTTCAGAAATTTTGACACCTGCATTTACGAAGGTACCTCCCTTTGATCGAATCTCGGCCTGTGCTTGAGGAACCCCAATCAGGCTGGCGGGACAGTTGACCTGTATACAGCTTAATGTCAATGATCAATTTTAGTCGCTATTTTCACATAAAAATGAGGTAGGTGCATGCATGTCATGAGAATTGATCCAGAATCCATGTTCGATGAGGGCCGCCACAAACGGGCAAAAATAGGATTCGTTCTACTCGCGACCGAGCAGACAATCGAAGACGATATGATGGAACTGATACCAGAAGGCGTCGGTGCACATTTCACCCGGGTGGCCATTCCAGACAGCATCACAGTTGACAGTCTGACCGCAGTCGGGGCTGACTTGGCACGCGCTGCGTCAACCCTGTTGCCAGATGGTAGTCTGGATGTGATCAGCTATGCCTGCACGTCCGGCAGTTTGGTCCTAGGAGAAGAAAACGTATTTCGCGAACTGCGCAAAGGCGCACCCAACGCGATCGCGACCTCTTTGATCACCTCTGCCATTCGCGCCTTAAAAGCACTTTCGGCAGAAAAGATCGCGGTGTGTACACCTTACCTTGAAGACGTGAATCAGAAAGAAAAACAGTATCTTGAAGAACGAGGCCTCCACGTCACGAAGATACGCGGCCTGAATCTGGAAAAAGACAGCGACATGATCCGTGTGCGCCCGGACGTGATTGAACAGTTGGCCCATTCGGTCGATTCCGGGGCTGCCGATGCCGTGTTTATTAGCTGCGGTGCTTTGCGGTCACTCGAAGTCATCGAGCGGCTCGAAGACGCCCTGAACAAACCCGTAATTTGTTCCAATCAAGCCATGGCATGGGATGTCTTGCGTAAAGCGGGTGTTGATGACCAAATTGCTGGGTACGGTCGGTTGTTGAGAGACTACTGATTGGTAGTCTAAGACAGCAAAGAGCACCCAGAGGGATCAGAACCGTGACTATCGCAGATTCAGGAATTGCGGCGCCCTCAAAGGCAACCGTAGACGAGATCCAAGAACAAATCTTGGAGCGCATCTGCTTCGCGCACTACCCTCCGGGCACTCAACTGAAAGAGGCTGCGCTTGCCAAGGAATTCGGAGTCAGCAGAACCCCCGTCAGAGATGCCATCGCGCGCATAGGGCATCTTGGATTGGTAGAGACACGCAATGGTGTTGGCACCGTTGTCATCGAGCTTTCGGCAGAGCGGGTCCGCCATCTTTACGAAATGAGGATGGAGCTTGCCCAGATGATCGGGGCCTTGTCGCCGATCACTGTCACAAAATATCACCGCGAAGAAGCGCGTTCGATCCATGAAAAAGCCGTCGCGCTGCGCGAGCGGCTGGACTCTCAGGAATACGTAAAACTGAACCAACGCCTACAGACCCTGATCACATCTCTGATCGGAAACCACTCTCTGCGCGAATTCTGGAACCAGGCATATTTCCAGTCGTCCAGCGTCTGGCATCGCATGGAACAGATTGTTGGCGTAGTTGCCTACGACTCATTGGTGCGAGAGACCTCTGACTTGGCCAACGCACTGGAGCGTGAAGACGTCGCCGCCGTCGGATTTCTGCAGAGAGTCTACATCGGATATGCTTTTCAACTGATTGAGACACATCTTTTGAAGCGACAAGAAGAACGTGAGTTTTGAGTCGATTGCTGAATGCTCGTTGGAATTTTCTTAGAACTTCAGAAAAATTGGTTTCGGCAGATCACCTGGCCTTTCCCATTGGCACAACCGCATTCTGGTTAGATTTCGAACCATTAGGAGCAAACGCTTCTGTTCGCCAAAAATTGTACGTTGGACATGACGGAGATAGAAACACCTCAGTGCGGGTGTTTTGTGAAGCGACTGTCAGTAGAGTCGCACGCTACCTTGCGCATCTCGTCAGCCCCTCAAAAAGCGACAGTTGATCATACGCGCGCAGAATGTTTGGGAGCTCCCTTTTCGGGCATTGCAATTTCTTATGGGATGTTAGCTCAGAACCTCAGCGCAATTTCTATCACTCTGACGGCCTTGCAAGTAAGTTACAGCCAAGTCTTCTAATGACGCCACGCAATCCTCGGTTGCGCACTGTCCCCTTCAATTATCGTTGTTTTCATTGACACATTGCCTTGCATGCGATCCGCTGAACTACGTCATCTGTTTTAACGCAAGGATTTGAAGTCATGCCAGAATCGCTCAATCTGCACAAATTTGAAAACCTAAGTCCTTTCCAAATTAAAGACGAACTTATCAAGTTGGCGCAAAAAGAGGCGCGGCAGATGGCTCTGCCATACCTAAATGCCGGTCGAGGGAACCCAAACTGGATCGCCACCAAAGCACGGGAGGCATTTTTCTTCTTGGGGCAGTTCGCCATGACAGAAGCTCAGCGCCATCGGAATGAGCCGGAGGTCGGTTTGGCTGGGATGCCGCAAGGGCCAGGCTGCTATGATCGGCTCAAAACGTACTGCGCGAAATCGTTTGAAGAAAACGGCCCTCCTGGTGCAGGTACTTTGGTGGCGGTCGTTGATTTTGCGATTGAGAAATTTGGGTTTACGCCAGACGATTTCGTGCTCGAGTTGACCGATGGTATCGTCGGCGACCATTACCCAATGCCCGACCGTTGCATGGAACACAACGAAGCGATCGTCCACGAATACGTTATGTGGGCGATGTGCGCGGGGCACCGACCGGATGCGAAGTTCGATATCTACGCAGTCGAGGGTGGAACCGCAGCGATGTGTTATATCTTCAAAGCGCTCAAGAACCAGAGATTGCTGAATGCCGGTGACACGATTGCGTTGGGTACACCGATTTTCACGCCCTATCTGGAAATGCCGGTCCTTGAAGATTATGGGCTGAACACTGTGGATGTCTCTTCGAAAGAAGAGGACCACTTCCAACTGAACGACGAAGATTTCGAAATTCTGTCCGACCCAAAAGTCAAAGCACTCTTTCTGGTTAACCCAGGCAATCCGTCTTCAGTCGCTATCAGCCCCGAAGTCTCGGCTCGGCTTGTTGAGTTCGTAAAGACCCGCCGCCCGGACCTGATCATTTTGACTGACGACGTGTACGGGACCTTCGTTCCAAACTTTCAATCTATCCTGGGGCATCTGCCTGAAAACACGATCGGGGTTTATTCCTACTCCAAGTATTTTGGTTGCACAGGGTGGCGTTTGGGCGCGATTTTAGTGGCTGAGAATAACATCTTCGACAAGATGATTGCGGATGCTCCGGACGAAACCAAAGCCGTCGTCAACGCGCGCTACGAAACGCTGACGCCTGACCCATCCTCGTTCAAGTTCATCGACCGGATCGTCGCCGACAGCCGCGATGTTGCGCTGAACCACACTGCTGGTCTGTCGCTGCCGCAACAGGTGATGATGACCTTGTTTTCACTCGTCGAGCTTATGGACGAAGAGAAGGCCTATCAGAAATTCTGCTGGGGTATTCTGAAACATCGCTTTGACGAGTTGGTCGACGGGATGGGTATAGAAGTTCCCGACAACCCGCTGTTCGACAAATACTACGGTATTATCGACTTTGAGTTCTGGCTTGGCAAATACGTGGGCGAAGAGGTGGTCGAGTGGATAAAGGAGAACGTTCACCCGCTGGATATATCCTTCAAACTGGCGCAGGACCACGGGATCGTGCTGCTCAATGGATCGGGCTTTGACGCGCCTAACTGGTCGGCGCGGGTATCCTTCGCCAATTTGGATGATAGTGCTTACAGCCAGATCGGAAGAGCGGTGCGCGCGGTGGCCACTGGCTACGTGCAGGCTTACCGTGCCTCGAAAGGACTGCCTTTGCACGGTTGACATCTAGCTACTGCGTAGCGCAACGGATCAGCGTGGTGATTGACACACATGCTGATCTCACCCTTCTAAGCTAGGACCCTGGCTATTGTGAGGTCTGACTTACGGAACAAAAGCCACAACCAAAGGCCCCCAGAGAGTCAGGAAAATATTGGCCACGGCATAGGTCATTGTGAAGGCCGGTGTCGGTGTCGAGTTCCCGGCTTTTTCCAATAGTGTCGCAAAACCGGGATTGCCCGAGCGTGATCCTGTCACAACCGCACAGGCTTCAACCGGGTTCTTAATACGCAGAGCGAAATAATTGATCGGGAACTGCACGATCATCGGCATCAGTGTAACCACAACACCCAAAAGCAGAAGTATGATCCCATATTCCTGAATCGCCTCCAGCGCGGGTTTGCCTGCATTGAGGCCAACAACACCGACAAATACAGCTAAACCAAAGCTCTGAAGGAAATTAGCAGCTCCACGATTAATACCGCCGATCTTGGGTTGCCGGATGCGCAAATAGCCGATGGTCAATCCTGTAACCAGGCAACCGAGGCCGGACCCCAAAGCCACCTTCGTTCCGGCGATGACGAAACTGATCTCTCCGATCAGATAACCGATGGCCACACCGATCCCCAATGCAATGAAATTGGTGACTGAGGCCGAAGGCGGCACATAGCCCGCAACCTTGGAAACTCGGTTCAAGTCGTCCTTGTGACCGACAATACTTATCTCGTCACCTGCGTGAATCTCAGTGTTGTGCAGGACGGGTACATCATGGCCCATGCGAGTGATCTTTGAGATATGAACACCGCGCCTTTGATCCGCCGTCAGAGCCTCGCGCAGCTCTGCCAAGGTTTTGCCGGTCAGTTTGCGGTTGGTGACCACGACGTTGCGACGTTCCTCCACAACCGTCAGTTCAGGGGGATACTCTCCGATTTCGCCACTGGCGCTCCCCTCGAACTGGGTCAAAGTCGCGACGAGCCCGGAGACGACCACAACGTCTCCGGCATTGACGATCGTTTCAGGGGTCGGATCCACAGGAGCGCCATCGTGGAGCAACCGTTCGACGATCAGATCGCCATCATAGCCGCTTTCAATGTCCTTGACGGATTTTCCGGCAATGCTTGCATCGGCATTTACTTGATAGGCGCGGGCGTCAAACCGATTCATAGGAAGGAATTCTCCTTCCTCTAGTTTGGGACCACCACCCCCGAGTTTCTGAGCCAATTTTATCGCTTCTTGCCGCAGATCGACACGCATGATGATGGGAATGATGCTAACTGCCAATATCGGGCCGATTGAACCAAAGATGTAAGTAACCGAGTATCCTACGGCGATGTTGGTTTTCAGCTTTTCCGCCTCATCAGCGGCGAGCCCAAGCAGATCGATGGCGTTTCCAGCGGTGCCAATGATTGCAGATTGTGTCAGGCCGCCAGCGGCCAACCCCGCAGCCAGCCCTTTGTCCAAGCCCGCCAACCGAGCAACAACGATAACAAAAAACAACCCCCAGAGGGTCATCATAAACGCGGCCAGTAACTTGGTCAGCGCAGTTCGGTTCAAGGCGGCAAAAAACTGAGGCCCGCCGTTGTAACCGACCATGAATATGAAGAGGGAAAAGAATACATTCTGAACGTCGGTGCTAAGGTTGATACCACCGATCTGGCCAATGAAGACCGCCACCAACAACGTGCCCGCAATGCCCCCCAATTCGAACTTGCCGACCCGAAACTTTCCGACGCCGTATCCAAGACCCAGACAAAGAAACAATGCCATAATCGGGAAGGCGCGAAGCTGTTCTGTAATCAATTCCATTATTAAATCTCCAGGGTTCAAACGCTGGTCATTTCTCATCAAGATACAGCGCCCTACTGTATTGAAAACAAAAAAATTTAGACAACCGACGTCGTTCGGGCTCTATGAAACCATTCGGAACAGTTTCTCTTAATGTTCGGCTTAACTTGAGATCAAAAAATTAAAATGTAGGTCACGCGATTCATTCTTTGCCTTTTGGGGAAAGAGCCTTTGCCATTTCGATGGAGAAGCCAAGCATGCGCTGCAAGACCATCTCGGTTGGTAAAGAAAACAAAAGCAGAGTGGCCATCCAGAATGGCGAAAGCGCGAAGGGGCGCCGATGCAGCTGCAATGCCCCAACCAGCGCGAAAACATCCAATGCAAGCGCGAGAGCGCTTAGGATATTGACCGCCAAAACCTGTCCTAAAAATCGAACCAAAGCTGCCAGTAGCAACAAGGCAATCGCTGGTATCTGCGGGCCTGTACCTTTCGGACGGCCGCTCAGAACGCTCATGCCGGCCAAACCAAAAATCAGCAGAATATAGATGTATCCGTACGATCCGTAGGCCGGACTAAGCCAGCTTTGTGCAAGCCATTGCAAAGGCTGCGCTGCAAGAATTGCGAAGGCGCACAATGCCAAGTTATCTGCGGTCAAACGGTTCATGCCGCCAGATGTGACCGGCGAATGCGCATTTCCACTGCCCAAGATGTGCAGATTTTGATGAGACACTCTTAACTGAGGTCTTTGTCGCTTTTCTCAGTCCTCAGCACACTGCGCGTATTGCCTCATGCCATGTAGGCTCTGTAATCACTTCTAACGCGCGCCGGACTTCAGGCGTCAGCCCTGGATGCGATCATTGGAACATTGTGTTCTGCAGCGCATCAAAGGTGGTCAACTAGCGGGCACCTGTAGAAAACTTGACGACTACCGGGTTCGCACCTTTTGCGCGCAGTTCCGCCTCATGCTCACCCGGTTTGAGTGCGTCGACCCAGGCATCCAGATCTTTCGCGACCTTTTTACCGTCCAGATACCATTCAACAGGTTTTACTGTTGTTCGCCCTGTGAATGTGCCCCAGAGGTGTAGCGGTCTGTCTGCGCGCACCACCTGACCCACTAAGGGATGAATGATGGCAAGCTCGGGCGGGGCCGCGGGCAGTTTAACTGGCTTGGTGTCGGCCGTCGCGGTGGAATAGCCGTCATGCGCCAGAACCCTGATCCTGACTTTTTCGGCTGGAATGATGGCTGGGTCAATCTCCACAGTGTTGCCCGTCACGCCAACCGTCAGGCCGTTCCAGCGTTCGCCATCAGCGGACCATTGCAGCCAGATATCAGGGGCATAGCCTCGTTTGGCTCCATTCGTTTTCCAGGAGACCTTTAGACCAGATTTGCCAATACTGGCTTCGGCCGATGCTAGTTGAATGGGCCGCGCCGGGCGTTTGCGTTCCCATAGGGTCGTATCGCCCTCGCAAATTCGAATTGCAGTTCCGAGGTCGACATCACCCATTGCCGCAATGAAGTTGTAGGGCGGTTCAGCCGGATCCTTCTTGCCGCCCCCGCCGCAACCGCAGCTATCACCATTGGCGTCGTGCGTATCCATAGTGAAGACGGGCGCAGATGAGATCACCTCGTCATTGTCTCCGAGCAATTGGATGACAAGATCAGTGCGCGCGCCAGACATCCTTACGGGCCGCGTTGGAACCCGTACGAGGCTTGCGACCGATGCTTGCATGTCTTTGTCAACCGCTCCGACAATTGTGACGAATGGACGTACTTGGTCTTGCCGGTCGACTTCCATGTCACCTGCCCCTGTCGCATTGCCGCCAGAGACGCCTGTTGCCAGTGCGACAGGGTCAAATTCGGCACGGTTCAGCATGTAGCTATGCGTAAAGATCGAAACCCAACGCGGGCCGCAATAGCCCATCAGATCCTCGCTGTTGGCCGGTCGGTGTATGGTCCCGTCATTTGTGTCGAGACCGTATTCGCCGATGCTCGCATCTGAATAGACTGTATTGCCGCTGGAATTGGTTGTTGTCATACCAGTATCGTAGGGCTCGTACAGCGGATAGCTCGCGTTCGGTGTGCCAACCGCTCCGCATGGGGCATGCGGCAGGCCCGCCTGATGGCCCAATTCATGCGCGAGCGTAACCGGATTGTTGGACAGGCCGGCACCGTTGCCGCCGCTGGCACATCCTGTGTTGCCATGCGAGCGCGGGATCGCCGCATTCACCAGACCATAGTAAAGCCAGTCGCCTTGATTGCCGTCATTCGTGCGGGCATTGGCCACGAAATTGAGGATTGGTGTCCAGTTGGGATCGCATCCGCCTGCCGGGAACATATTGTTTGTCAGCCCCTGTGTTGTGGTCTGACTGTCGATGATCCGCACGTTAGGCGTGCTGCCCACGGGGAAGACCCGAAGCGCAAAACTGGTGTCAGCGGCCACCTGTGCTGCGTTAGGTGCTGGCAAGGTAATATTCGCTCCGCCACCCATTGGCGGGCCTTGATAGCCGATCGTGACAGCTGCAACGCGCAACTCTTGCTCAAGGTCGACATCGACAAGCTGTTGGGCTGTGTCACTACCGCCATAGCAATCATCCGGCGAAGAGACGGTGATCGAAAGACGCAATAGCCCTGTCATAACACTGGCCGGGATGATGAAGTTCAGAG
The DNA here is from genome assembly GCF_056539825.1 of Ruegeria sp. B10. Lineage (NCBI taxonomy): Bacteria > Pseudomonadati > Pseudomonadota > Alphaproteobacteria > Rhodobacterales > Roseobacteraceae > Ruegeria > Ruegeria sp. B10. The sequence continues at coordinate 72,375 of NZ_JBQFVP010000007.1, read as the reverse complement.
TCGCGTCGATATCGCGCCGCTCTGCGTCATAGCTGGAGAAACTGTCCTGGGCCGTCATCGGGGCATTGAACGGCGGGATATTGGCCACCGAGGACCAAACTCCGCCAACCCGGCGTTCCACTTGAAGTGTGCCGCCGACATTGCCGAGCTGCCCGTTGTCGAAACTCGGATCCTGCCCGCTGCGCAAATATGTTCGCACCCAGGCCGATTTATTAGCCACCAGTTGCAACGAGTTGTCTGGGCCGCGATCAGCCGGATCCGTCAGATGCTGGGCGGCACGGTAATACTGGATCGCCTGCGTTACCTCTATCCCGTCAATGGACAGGTCCGGTGGGTTCTGGAAGACAAGGTCCAGACCCTGACTGACAGTAGCTGGTTTGCATTGCCCGGTCGCGACGATTTCGACACGTACCTTTGTCGTCTGATTGAAATCGGTTTGATCAAAGTCCCAACGCCCCAGATCAGGGGCTGGTGCAATCTGTGCAATGACAGCACCGGTTTCGGTGTTCACGATGCGAACTGTCACGGTGTCTGCGGCACAGACTTTCCAACGAATTTTGAGGACCTCGCCAGGCAACAGACAGTCGTCATTTTGATGCCCTTTGACAATGAACTTGAGGATATCAGCGCTTGTGCCTTCGAACTCAGCCAACATCTTTCCGCTTATGCGGTAGTCCAGAAAACGATCACAGACGTTGATGGTCTGAGCAGGCGGGATGATCGTCAATCCGCACCCCGCACTAGTGGGCACGACCACGCAGATGCGTTTGTCCGACCACGAGGTCGGCTCCATGATCGGGCCGGGATTCATCGTTCCATGCTGAGTGAACTGCACTTTCCCAGCAATATCGCCAAAGCCGCATCCGCAAATAGCGACAGTATCACCAGGGCAAGCACGCTCGGGGTTGATCTCAGTCACGGTGTAGCAGTCGATACTGCACCAGTTCCGATAGGCATCTGTGATGCAATCCAAAATGGGCTGACGTATACAAAGGTGGCAGCAAGGCACCTGACCGCAGTGGGCTTTACCAGTGCAGATACACAGCACGTATTCTAACAAATCAATAAAATGCCGCTTTGAATGAGGTTTTTTGCAGATCAGGTTGACGGCTGCTTCGTGTAGCGCGGTTAACGCTTGGAAACGACATAGTTGCTCTAACAACGCGCCGACATACTTGACCATTGTTGGTCGGTGACCGCAGGACACATGCATGGCAGCGAAAACCATCAGGCTTATGTCTTCGTCGGCGATCAGGGATTTTCCCGTCGGACAGACATGGTCGGAACAGCAGGCCGATTTGTGTTTGGATTTGACCGGTTTGCAGTCGTCGTCGTTGCAGTCATCGTCAAAAATGTCCTGCAACACGCTGCCAGCATCCTCGCCGGACGCGCCGTTGCAGCCGCAACCCGTTGGCGACGTGGCGCAAAGGGCATTTAGCACATCCACAAATCGCCCCTTGGCAGCAATATTGCCGTTCAGAACATGCCATGCGTCATCAAGCGCATTGCCGAAGATCGCAAGCGTCGGTCGAACGCACTCAGAGAGGTCCAAGCGCTTTCGCTGCAGCCGCCCGGCATCCACAAGCTCAAGTGCTTCCTCTATGTCATCCAAGATACTGTCCGGTAAAAATGGCTTGTCGGGCACGACCCAGCTTAACGGGCGGTTCAGGTGGCAGATGAATTCTTCTGCCGGAACGGCAACGTCGAAATTGATGCCTTCGCTGCAGGAACAGTCTTCCACCTTGAGCCGGGCCTTGTGAATGCGCCTTCCATCGCGATCGCGCAGCTTCATCCGAAATTCCATGGGGCCTTCGCATTTGCAATCATCAGGGATTTTCGACGGATCTACTGTGAGCACAAACCGGCCATCAGCGGCCGTCAATACGCACCCCAAGTCGATCTTACAGTCATCTCGCTTGTGCCAGGCGTTGCCAAAAACGGCGCGAATCTTGACTAGTAGTCCGTGTACGGGTTGGCCGTTTTCCTTCTGAGTGACACGACCGAAAACAAATTGAAAGTGACTAGGCATAGCTGAAACGAGCCTCCGATTTAAATATGAACTTCTGCTGATTTCACTTGGGAATTGCGCCAAAAAGGACGCTTTGCACCAATGGCGACCAAGTTTGATATGCAAATGTAAAATAGGTTTAATGTTAATTAAATATGCTTTTATTCTGCGCCAAAATCCCCAAAATGTCAATCAAATGCCGTCCCCGGCGGCGCTCCGGGCGGCATTTGGAGCCGTGGGCACGGCACCCCTTCTGAACGGTGACAGATGTGGAATGTCGCTCAGCTCTAAGGTGAAGGTCGCGTTTTAGGGGCAATTTTACCGCGCATGCAGCCCAAAACACCGACGGCTCTTTGCAGTAGTTTGTCCAACCTTCAAATTGCTGCGGCGGCGGCCGCAACAACAGACATTAGTGCGAGGGCGTGAACTATGAGCAGGCGATGACCTGGGCGCGGACTAAGCCGAGGATCGACTATTTCGCTCGGACACCGCCTTGTATTCTGGAAGTTTCGACAAGGCAGACTTCAAGGCGTCGCCCCAACCTTCAGATATCGTTCGAAAGTACTGATCGTCACTTTCAAACCTGGACCTCGTGCCAGCCTCAAGGCTGTCTTCATCGTAAAGCAGTAGATCGAGCGGTGCCCCAACAGACAAGTTCGCCTTGATCGTTGAATCGAAACTGACGAGCAAGAGTTTCACGGTCTCTGGAAAGCTCATTTCGGGATCGTAGGCCCGCACCAGAATTGGGCGGCCGTATTTTGTCTCTCCGATCTGAAAGAATGGGGTGTCGTCGCCAGCCTCGATAAAGTTACCTTCAGGATAGATCAGGAACAATCGAGACGGCCCACCCTTAATCTGCCCACCCAGAATAAGTGTCGCGTGAAAAGCGCTGTCAGCTTGTTGCCCAGAGCGGGCATGCTCTTCGATGACATCGTTCAGCGTAGCCGCGACCAGTTGCGCGACCTGAAACATTGTCGGCGCTTCCAGAATCGAGGGAGAACGATCTTCCGGCGCCTTTGTACGCTCCTCAAGCAGGCTTACTGTGGCCTGAGTGGTTGCCAGGTTGCCTGCGGTCAGCAGAGTGATCGACCGCTCACCTTCCACCGTCCAGTTGAACATCTTGTTGAAGGTCGAAATGTTATCGACGCCTGCATTCGTCCGCGTATCGGACATGAACACCAGTCCGCGGTTCAGCCGCATGCCCACAGCATAGGTCATTAAGTTCTCCGTTACTGCTGTGCGACTTGCAACTGCACTGTCAATTGCTCGCCCGCTGTCCCAATTCGGTTCCCTATTACCGGCGCAGCTTGGGCATAGTCCAGGCCGGTTGCAACGCGTACATAGCGATGATCCGGCGAAATCCCGTTGGAAACGTCAAATCCCACCCATCCGAGCCCGTCCAAATGAACTTCGGCCCAGGCATGCGTCGCGTCCTGCAGCTCGGTTTCGTTCATCATCAGGTAACCCGAAACATAGCGAGCCGGCAGTCCGATCTGTCGAGCGCAGGTAATGAAAATATGCGCGTGGTCCTGGCACACGCCGCACCCCGCTGAGAGGGCCTCTTCAGCGCTCCAGCCTGGGTGCGAACTTCCAACTTCATAGGTGACCCGAGATCGAATTACTTCGGACAAGGCGTGCATCTGCTGAAGCGGTTCTCCTTGGGACAGCGAACCGATCACATCAGCAACCCCTTTTCCTGACGTTGTCTGAGGCGTGCTCCGATTGAAAAGCCATAACGGTGTCGACCCTTCGTGGCGTCCCAGCACACCATGTGTGTCTTCCACCGCCACAACGCCTTCGGATATCAAGGAAATGCTTTGGGTATTTGCTTCGAAACTGATCAATTCCACTGTGTTGCGATGGTAGTCTTCAAAGCTCAGCTCCTTGACCCCTCCGATGACTTCAGTGCTCCAGCTCTCGATGGTTTGATTTCGAAATGACTTTGGCGTTTTCCTAAGCTGCTGCAGTCCAAAGGGGACCGGCGCGTCGAAATCGTATCGTGTCTCATGGCGAACGTGCAGTTTCATGGGCTACTCATAGAACCGGTAGTCAATCTCGATCTGGCGACTTAAGTTGCCGAGATCTTTCAGAAAATCCTGAATGTATTCATGCAACCCCAACTCAAAGATATCAGATATCTTCTGGTCCAGATATTTCTCGTACAGTGCATTTGACGCGGCGCATGACGGACCCGCAAAGCCATAGTCTTTCTTCAGGTAGGACAGGTTTTCTTGAATCTTTCTACAACAAAAGTGAAGACTGCGGGGCATCCGCTCATCCAAGATCAAAAACTCAGCAATGTCAGACGGTCGGGTTTTCTGACCGTGGGTCATTCGATAACCGCCGCCAGCTCCGACGGAGCGAAGGATGCTTTCCCACTGGATGTTGTCCAGTGACGAGCCGACTGAGAACGCCGTGGGCAACAGAACGTAGTACTTCACGTCCAATATGCGCCCCGTGTTATCGGCCCGTTCGACAAAAGTGCCGATGCGGGTGAAATCGAAAATATCATTGCGCAGCATGGTGCCCAAAGTGGCGCCACGGACCAGGGCGGCCTGGTGGCGAATAAGCTCCAGCATGGCGGGCAAATCGCGCTCATTAACGCGGCGCTTCATCGCCTCGTCAATTTGCATCCAACTTGCGTTTACCGCGCTCCAAACATCGTGGGTAAGTGCGGTTCGAACAAGGCGTGCGTTGTTCCTTGCCTGTTTGATGACCGACTTGATCGAGGATGGGTTGTCGGCATCGCGCAACACCCAATCCACAGCGTTGTCTTTTGAAATGTCATCGTACTTGGCGTGGTATCCATCCAAAACGCCAGCCGTTTTCAGTACAGAGCCCCATTCTTCGGCAGAGTTCTTGGAACGGGTCAACGCCATCCTCTGACCTGTTTCAAGCAGCCTCGCCGTGTTTTCCGCCCGTTCGAGGTAGCGGGACATCCAGAACAACCCGCCAGCAGTTTTTCCCAGCATGGTCAGTCCTCCAGAACCCAGGTGTCTTTGGTCCCGCCGCCCTGACTTGAGTTCACGACGAGCGACCCTTTCTTCAACGCCACGCGTGTCAAACCGCCGGGCGTGATATTAACCCCATCTGGGGACACCAAAACAAAGGGGCGCAGATCAACGTGCCTGGGTGCGAGCCCCGAGCGCGCAAAAATTGGAACCGTTGAAAGCGACAGAGTCGGCTGTGCTATATAGTTCCCGGGTCTCTTCTTCAGCTTTTCACGGAAAGCTGAAATCTCTTTCTTGCTGGCCGTAGGGCCAATCAACATGCCGTAACCGCCAGACCCATGTACTTCCTTGACCACGAGGTCGGACAGGTTGTCCAGCACGTAGGACAGAGACTCTGGATCGCTGCAACGCCAGGTGGGTACATTTTGAAGCAGAGGTTTTTCGCCCGTGTAGAATTCAACGATTTCAGGCATGTAAGAGTAGATTGCCTTATCATCCGCAATACCTGTGCCCGGAGCGTTCGCAATAGTGATGCCCCCCGCGCGGTAGACGTCCAGAATGCCAGGAACGCCCAGCGCGCTGTCAGGGTTGAAATTCAGCGGGTCTAAGAATTCGTCATCGACCCGGCGATACAGAACATCGATAGGTTTATAGCCGCGAGTTGTGCGCATACAAACGCGGCCGTCGACAACCCTCAGATCGTGTCCTTCAACCAATTCCACGGCCATCTGGTCCGCAAGAAACGCGTGTTCGTAATAGGCTGAGTTGTAGATACCGGGGGTCAAAACGGCGACCGTGGGTTCTCCCTCTGCACAAGCCGGTGCGCAGGCTGCAAGAGACCGCCTCAAATTTCGCGGGTAGTCAGAAACATTCCGTACATTTGTGGCACTGAAGAGCTCGGGGAACATCTTTAGCATCGTTTCCCGGTTTTCCAGCATATAGCTGACACCGGACGGCGTGCGCGCGTTGTCCTCAAGCACAAAGAACTCATCCGGTCCAGTTCGTACCAGGTCAACGCCGACAATATGCGTATAAACCTGACCAGGCGGCGAGACGCCGAGCATCTGCGGCAGGAACGCTTCGTTTCCGGCGATCATCTCGGCCGGTACACGTCCGGCCCTTACGATTTCTTGGCGGTGATAGATATCGTGAAGAAAGGCATTGATTGCCCGCACCCTTTGTTCGATGCCGCGTTCCAGCCGCTGCCATTCTCGTGCGGAAATGACGCGCGGCACGATATCAAACGGTATCAACCGTTCCTCTGCTTCCGCTTTTCCGTAGACATTAAAGGTTATGCCCGTCAGCCTGAAGACTTCCTCAGCCTCGCGCTGCTTAGCTCTTAGCCGTGATACATCTTCCGCATCAAACCAACGACCGATCTCTTCGTATGGACCTCTGAGCGACCCATCGCTGTTGAACATTTCATCAAAATACTCACTCATGCGAGAAGTTTGACGATCAATTCGGGGTTTTCAAGTCATTCGGTCCTTTTTGGTAAGCACTTCTGGAAGAAACGCCTATTTTTCAAGCGAGTTGGTGCATCCACCAATTTGAACAACGCCGCTGGTTTTAAGTTCGAATTCATGCGGCTTCGTCGCACAAATCGAGGAGAAGGCTTGCTCCCCCTTTCCTCTGACAGACTTATCCTTCGGGCTCTTTGACGAATGCGAGACCCCTTTGAATCAAACACATGATCAGCGAACATTTGGCTGGATTTCGATCCCGCGACTGATACCTTGCCCTCGCATCGGTTTTTAGCTGCACAACATATGTACGAAAAGTCTATTGGAGCACACTTTTGGTCATTCCTTTTCACGTTCGGGAAATGCTTCAACGCATTAAAGCGCGATTTGACGCCGATCAGATACCCCAGCAGATGGCGCCAAGCGACGCGGAGTTTTCAACACTGCGCCCCTCCCGCAAGCCGACCAAAGAGATGGTCGAACGCTTTTGGGGCAAATTGAAACCCACAGCCAGCGCTGAGGATCAAGCACAGATTGCAGATCCGGCGACCATCGAAAACGCCGAAATCTACGGGGCCAATATCGAGAACTTCGTTGGGACAGTTAAGCTGCCTGTCGGAGTTATTGGCCCCTTGCGCTTAAACGGGATGAACGCAAACGGGGATTTTCACGTCCCCCTCGCCACCACCGAGGCCGCGCTGGTCGCGTCTTACGCCCGGGGCGCTTACGCCGCCACCCGTTCGGGCGGCGTCAGCACTGCCGTTCTTTACGAAGGTGTGCTCCGTACACCAGCCTTTGTATTTGAGAGCCTGCTAAAGGCTGGGCAATTCGTGGATTGGGTGGTGACAAATGTCGACATGCTCCAATCTGCGGCCGAAGCGACAACCCGTCATGGCAAGCTTGTCTCACTGGAGCCGTTCATCGACACCAACGTCGTTTTCCTGATTTGTCGGTATACCACAGGGGATGCTGCGGGTCAGAACATGGTGACCATCGCCACCGACGCCTTGTGCCACGCCATCGCAGATAGCTGCCCTGTCGCGATTGAAAACTGGTATGTCGAAGGTAATTTCTCGGGCGACAAAAAGGCCTCGGCTCTGGGGTTGGTGACGGGGCGCGGGCGCAAGGTCAGCGCTTCGGTCACGCTTCCGGCTGAGATTGTCGAGAAGACGCTGGGAACCACGGTCGAAGCGATGCTGGACTATGGCCGTGTCGCCAATCTGGGGGCGCATTTGTCGGGCCAATTCGGCGCGCAGGCACATTATGCCAACGGGCTGGCGGCGTTCTATATCGCAACCGGACAGGACGCGGCCTGCGTTGCCGAAAGCGCAATGGGCGTCACGCGTATGGAACCTAGAGGCGACGATCTGTTCTGCTCGGTGACGCTTCCCAACATCCTTGTCGGTTCAGTCGGCGGCGGAACCGGTTTACCCAGTCAGACAGCTGCGCTGAATATACTTGGCCTCAAAGGCGACGGATGCGGCACAGCCTTGGCCGAGGTGGCCGCAGCCACATGCCTGTGCGGCGAAATCTCCATTGTTGCAGCAATAGCTGCGGGCCATTTCACCCGCGCCCATGAAAGTCTGGCCCGCCACAGATGAGCATTCAGAACCGATTCTGGATTTACCAGTCCGAACGATTTCCGCTGAAGAAAACCGTCCCTCTGCTGCTGGTGTTTTCCTCGGCCAGCATTTGTGTATCCGCCCGTCTGGCCGACCGCCCCCTGCCCGAGTGGCCCGCCTTTGCTGCGGGTTTTGTGCTCGCCATGGCGTTGTTCTTTCAGATGCGGGTCTGCGATGAGTTCAAAGACGCCGAGGATGACCGGCGGTACAGGCCCGACAGGCCAATCCCACGTGGATTGGTCTCATCAGGTGAAGTCTTGAGCCTTGGCTTGCTGACGATCCCTATGGCGCTTGCCGCGGCCTGGCTGTGGTACCCGCCTGTTTTGTGGCTGTTGGGTGCGGTCTGGATTTGGCTCGCGGCAATGACGGTGGAATTTGGCGCCCCGGTCTGGCTGAAGGCCCGACCGGTTCTTTACCTGCTTAGCCATATGGCCATCATGCCCTTGATTGACCTGTTGCTAACCGGTCTCGAGTGGCTGCCAGCAGGTGGGGCAGCACCCTCGCTCTGGCTGTTCCTGGCACTGTCCTTTGTGAACGGCTGCGTCCTTGAGATCGGGCGCAAATTATGGGCCCCAGAAAACGAAATCACCGGGGTCGACACCTACTCCGGCCTATGGGGTCCGCGTCTGGCGGGACGTATCTGGATCGGCTGCGTCCTGGTTTCCTACGCCCTGCTTGTCGGCACTGGCAGCGCCACCGGAGTCGGCTGGCCCACCGCCCTGATCGGCGCGCTGGCACTTGTGCCCTGCGGATTTGCCGCCCTCCGCTACATTCAGAAACCCATCGCAAAAGCTCAACACAGGATGGACACGGTATCCGGCCTATGGGTGTTCTTCTGCTATGCTACGGCTGGTTTCCTACCCTTCTTCATCGGAGCCGTTGCATGAGTTTCGTCATTGCGCAATCGGATGCCACCGATGTCTCGGTCGTCGGTGGGAAAGCGGCAGCCCTTTCGCATCTGGCGCAGCACGGGTTTTCCCCGCCCTTATTCTTTGTCATCACCAACGATGCGTTTCGTATGGGGCAATCTGGACCCATCGCGCAAAAGGGCCTGCAATCCGCTATGACCGCCGCGCTTGAAACACTCGGACCCGGACCTTACGCGGTGCGCAGTTCCGGCCGGTCCGAAGATGGTGTGGACCACAGCCATGCAGGACAGTTCGAAACGGTCCTGAAAGTTCCCGGCAAAGATGTGATCGCAGCGGCCAAGCAGGTCTGGCGATCCGGTTTCTCAGCCACGATTGAGACTTATCGGGCGGTCAAATCCGGCGGTGAGGCCGAAGCCCCTGCGATCATCGTGCAATGCATGATCGATGCAAAAGCGGCCGGTGTCGCCTTTTCCGCCGATCCGGTCAGTGGTCGGCGCAATGTGGTCGTGATCTCGGCCATTGACGGGCTTGCGGAGCAGCTTGTGTCAGGCGAAGCGGACGGAGAAGACTGGGTCATTGGTTTGGATGGCACACCAGAAAACACTCTGGACACGCCCGCGCATTTGACCCTGCCCGAGGCACAATCCATTGCAGCCCTCGCCCGAAAGGCCGAGGCGCTGTTCGGTTCCCCTCAGGACATCGAATGGGCGATCGATGCGCAAGGGCTGCATATTCTGCAGGCCCGACCGATCACCACGACCCTGCGCCCGGCGCCGCTTGCAGATCAGACTCTGACCATTTTCGACAATTCCAATATCGTCGAAAGCTATCCGGGGATCGTCAGCCCGCTGACTTATTCCTTTGCTCTGCATGTATATTCTCAGGTGTATCGAGCTTTCGTAAGGCTGCTGGGCGTGTCCCGGCATACGATTGCCCGGAACCCAACCGTGTTTGACAACTTGCTGGGCCGGGTGGACGGGCGCGCCTATTATAATCTGATCAACTGGTATCGCGCGCTGGCGCTGCTGCCCGGGTTTTCGCTAAACCGCGACTACATGGAAACGATGATGGGCGTTTCTGAACCGATGCCACGTGAGGTTACGGATGCTCTTGCCCCGCCGCCCGCCGCCGGCTGGCGCAAACTTGTGGAATACGCGAAACTGTTAAAGGTTGCGGGCGGCCTTATCTGGCAAGCCGTCCGACTGCCACGGACCCGGCGTGATTTTTATCGCAGGTTGAACGACATCTTACAGACAGGGCTGGATGTGGATGCCTCAAATGCGACCGAACTGGCCGCCGAGTATCGTCGCATTGAAAGCACCCTGCTGGATCGTTGGGATGCCCCGCTGATCAACGATTTCCTGTGCATGATTGCTTTTGGCGGCTCTCGCAACCTGTTGCAAAAGTGGCTGGGCGAGGACGGGTTGACCCTGCACAATGACCTCATGATCGGGCAAGGCGATATCGTTTCAGCGGAACCCGCGCAACGCATTGCCCGAATGGGAGAACTGGTCCGGCAGGCAGGTCTTGCCGAGCCGCTAAAGGCCAGTGCGGAACTGTCGGTTTTGTCCGGACACCCCCAGATCGAAGCCGAGATTGATGCCTTTCTTGAGAAGTTCGGCGACCGGTGTACGGAGGAACTCAAACTGGAAAGCGTTCCGCTGCGCGACGACCCGACCAGCCTGTTGCTAGCGATTGCAGCCAGCGCCGAACGTCCCACGACTGGGCGTCAGGAAGGTACTGAGCCGGACTGGAAGGCGCTGTTTCCGTCAAACCCCTTCAAACGGCATTTGGCCAAATGGATTTTGGGCTGGACCAAGGCGCGCGTGCGCGACCGGGAAAACCTGCGCTTTGAGCGCACACGTATCTTCGGCTATGCCCGGCGTGTGTTTTTAGGCATCGGCCGGGAATTCGCCGCCCGCGATCTGCTGTCCTCACCTAGGGATGTATTCTTCCTGACAACACATGAAGTTCTCGGAGCGGTTGAGGGCTACAGCCTGTCACCTGACCTGAAGGGCATCGTCGCGCGGCGCAAACACGAGGATGAAACCTCCTATCGACGCCCCGACCCGCCAGAACGTATCGAAATCCGTGGTCCCGCTATCGCACCGATCTGGTCCAAAGATGTAGAAGCCGAGGCAGATACGGCACGCGTGAAACACGGCACGGGTTGTTCCGCAGGACTGATCAAAGCGCGCGCGCGTGTGATCCGTGACCCGCGCACCGAAGCCCTGAACCCAGGAGACATTCTGGTCGCCCGCCACACCGACCCGGGCTGGATTGCCGTATTCTCGAACGCCTCCGCCATCGTCGTTGAACGAGGGTCGCTGTTGTCACATTCGGCCATTGTCGCGCGTGAGTTGGGCATTCCTTGCGTTGTCGGCCTGAAAGGTGCCACTCGTTGGATCGAAGATGGCGAAATGATCCGTGTAGACGGCGCAAGTGGCACTGTGGAGCGGTGCAATGGATAGCAGCGAGATCGAGAAAAAAGCGGATTTCGACCAAATCCGTTATGCCCAACTGTGGGAAGACGCAGATGTCCTCACCTCAGCCCTGGGTGAGTGTGCAGGAAAGACACTTGTGTCCATCTGCTCAGCCGGGGACAATGCGCTTGCGATGCTGACACTCGATCCCCAGCGTGTTGTGGTTCTGGACCTGTCACCGGAGCAGATCGCCTGCCTCAAGCTTCGGATCGCGGCTTATCAGGTTCTGACCCATCCCGAATTCATAGAACTCACAGGCTCACGCGCAAGTACGCGACGGGGTGCACTGTTGAACCGGGTTTTAGAGGCCACCGATGCTGAGACGCGCGCCTTCTGGAAGGCGCTGACCCCGGAGGTTGAAAAACATGGTATCGGCGGTGTCGGCAAGTTCGAGCGCTATTTTCGCATCTTTCGAACCTGGCTGCTGCCGCTTGTGCATTCTCGTAGAACCATTGACGCAGTGTTCGTCCCCCGCTCGCCCAGAGAGCGCCAGACTTTTTTCGACACACGGTTCAACACGGTGCGATGGCGGCTTTTGCTGAACCTCTTCTTCTCGCGGTTCGTCATGGGACGCATGGGCCGCGACAGTGCGTTCTTCGACCATGTCGAGGGCAGCCCCGCCCAGCATGTCGCTCGCCGTATCCGTCATGCAGGGGTTACCACTGATCCCTCGCAAAACCCCTATCTGCACTGGATCCTCAAAGGCAATCACGGCGACGCGCTGCCGATGGCCTGGCGGCCCGAGCACTATGAGACGATCCGATCCCGGTTGGATCGTCTGGACGTCCGCCTCGGATCGTTGGAGGCTTTTGTATCGACCGGTGAGAAAGCCAACGGTTTCAACCTGTCCGACATCTTTGAATACATTTCCCCCGAGACCTTCCCCAAGGTCTACGGCTCTATCCTGACTGCTGCTGAACCAAACGCCCGATTGGTCTATTGGAACATGATGGCACCCCGTCGGGTTCCGACTAAATACTTAAAACGCGTCACAACCTTGACCGACATCGAAACACAGCAGAAAGCCCGCGACATGGCATTCTTCTATTCCGATTTCGTCGTCGAAGAGGTTCAGCCGTGACTGTTCTTGGGCAGATCCTGATGGCGGCGGGGTCCGTGGTCGCCTTGATCGGCGTCATGATGGTCATACGGCATCTGGCCAAAACGGCGGGGTTGAGTGCCGAAGTACAGCGCAAACTTATGCATGTCAGTACCGGCCTCTTTGCACTGCTTTTACCTTGGCTCTTTCCCGATCGTTGGCCGGTTTACATGCTGATTGCAGCCACAATACTGGTGATGCTGGTACTCCGCCTTCCGCGCTTTTCATCGGGTCTGGGCGCGACTCTGCATGGGGTAGAGCGTACGTCCTACGGTGACTTTCTGCTCGCCTTGTCGGTTGGGCTTTGCTTCCTGCTGGCTGGGGAAAAGACACTGTTCTACATCCTGCCAATTGCTGTTCTGACACTGGCGGATGCCGCCGCTGCGCTGGCCGGAACTACCTATGGAACCAAACGCTACGTGGTGGAGGATGGCGACAAGAGCTTGGAAGGCTCAGTCGTGTTTTTTGTCGTAACGCTGTTGGTCGCGATCATCTGCTTCTTGTTCATGTCGAGCCTCCAACCGTCCAACATCATGATGTTGTGCCTTATGGTGGCGGGTTTTGGCACGTTGGTCGAAGCGCAAAGTTGGCGCGGGTTTGACAACCTGTTCCTGCCGCTTGGCTTGTTGATTTTTCTAAACGGCCACTACCACAGCTCTTTGGTAGAACTCGCCCTGTTGGCTGCCCTGTTCTTTGCTGCTCTTGCCAGTTTCGGCGTGGTGGGAACTAAGCTGGGCCTGACCAAACATGCGACCCGTGTTTATGTTGTTGCGGTTTTTTTGCTGCTGGCCGCCGCAAAATTGCAGAATACTGTACTCCCGATCATGGTTCTTGCTGCGCATGGATGGGCGCTCACTGCTTCTCCTTGTGACAGCAAGTACCCTGATCTGGATATCATCGCCGCCTTGGGACTTTTGGGGTTTGGTTGGCTTGCGATGGGACATGCAACAGGATGGGATGCGATTTCTTTTTTTGGGCTAAGTGCTATGGGGCTGGCCATGGGGCATATTGCAGTGGCGCTGCGTTCTAGCCCAATCGCGATACCGCTTGCTGCAGCTGTTTTGTTCGCTATACGGACTTGGGTTGTTTACCAGAATTCCGAACAGTCGAACTGGGCCGAGCCTCTGACGGCTTTGGCACTGTTTTCACTCTTTCTTACAGCCGCAGTGCCGTTTGCTCGACCACAATGGTTCGAAAAAGACAGAGTGTCTAGACTCACGCTGTTGGCCATGACCCTGCCCTTGTTTTACTACTTTTGGAGCGTTGTTGGATCGCTTGGCGTAGGGGGTATTTCATGACCAAAGAGACCATCAAAACAGCGGATGCAAAACTGACCGTCTACCTGAACGGCCCGAACTGGGAGAGCGCGCCGACAGCAACTTTCGGTGAATTTTCCTGTAAAACGCCTGAGGCTGGTGACGAGATTCTGCGCGAGGGGATCGAGCGGGTGCAAGATGCGGGCCTCGACCGCGTTATTGGGCCGATGTCCGGCGATACCTGGCACAGCTACCGGTTCGTCTCGGACAGCGATGGGTCCGCTCCGTTCCTTATGGAGCCCGCCAACAAACCGCATGAGCCCGAGGTTTTCCGGTCGGCAGGGTTTGCAGAGATCAGCCGGTATTTCTCGGCCCGGATGCCGCTGCAGGCCACCGCTGCGACCGCGCCACCGGACAGCGACGGATTCGTGGTGGAAGCTTGGGACGGAACGGACCCCGAGGCCTTGTTTCGTCAGGTCTTTGAACTCTCAACCCGGGCGTTTTCAAACAACGCGTTCTACAAGCCGATATCCGAAGCGGATTTTCTGGCCATGTATATGCCGGTCGTGCCGATGATGAAGCGCGACCTGATCCTGTTTGCACGCCGCAAAGACGGGACATTGGCCGGGTTTCTGTTCGGCATTCCCAACTATGCCGAAGGCCCCAATCCGACATCCGCCATCCTTAAGACCTACGCCAGTCTCGAACCGGGAGCTGGGCGGCATTTGGCCCACAGGTTTCACAAGACGGCATTCAGCATGGGGTACGACACGGCTATTCATGCGCTGATCCATGATGACAACACCTCGGCTGACCGCAGCGCCGCCGAAGGCGCAACGATCTTCCGGCGCTATACCCTTCTTGGGCGCAAGCTGAATGGCTGACCTGTTGTCCCATTTCGCCGCTGCGGTTGAGCGGGTTCCAAACCAGACCGCAATTGTGGACGGCAAGGGGTGCCAGGTCAGTTTTCAGGACCTACACAAACGCGTTCAGCAATTGGCGGGTCGGTGGCAGGGTAAGGGCATCCAACCGGGGGATCGTGTGCTGTTGGCAATGCCGGTCAACGCGGACCTATATGCCAGTCTGGCCGCCCTGTGGTCCCTTGGTGCCACCGTTGTCTTGCCGGAACCAGCCATGGGGTTGGCCGGTCTGCGCCATGCCATTCGGACCACCAACCCAAAAGCATTCTGCGCGGCGGGCGGGTATTCTTTGCTGAAGTTTCTGGTTCCCAGCCTTTGGCCCCGTCCCCTCCTCACGCCCGGAGAAGGCCACATCACCCCGACAGTGCACAAGGTGCAACCTGATGATATCGCCCTGATCTCCTTTACCTCCGGCACGACCGGCCAGCCCAAAGCCATTCCCCGCTCGCACGCGTTTCTGATGGCACAGCACGATGCCATCGCACCCCTCCTCCACAGCAACAAGGCCGAGCGTGATCTGGTCGCCTTTCCGGTGTTCACCCTGATCAATCTGGCGGCCGGGCGCACGAGTGTTTTGCCAAACTGGAGGCTCAGCAAGCTGGACCGCCTGTCGCCCACGCAGTTGGAACGGTGGATTCAGGCGCAGAAAGTAACCCGGGCTCTGATCCCGCCATCGCTGTGCGAAAAGCTAGTTCGATCCGAGGACACGGGGCCGTTGCATACTGTGTTCACCGGCGGTGGCCCGGTGTTTCCAAACATGGTGGAGACATTGAGAAGCCGGCACAGGCTGTCGGTTGTGTGCGTCTACGGCTCGACAGAGGCTGAACCGATCGCGCATCTCGATGCCACCGACATCTCGGAGGAGGATCACCGCGACATGGCTTCTGGGATGGGGCTGCTCGTCGGCGACCCAGTGCCTGAAATCACGCTCCGCATTCGCGACAACGAGATTCAGGTCGCCGGCGCACTTGTGAATGAAGGGTATTTGGACCCGAGGCACTCACAACAAAACAAAATCAAGGAAGGTGACATTGTTTGGCACCGGACTGGTGACGCGGGCACACTGGATGATAACGGACGTTTGTGGCTTTGGGGGCGTATCGGATCCGAAATTGAAGTCGCTTCAGGTACGCTTTTCCCTTTTGCGATCGAAGTCGCTGTACAGCAATGGCCGGGCGTGGATCGGTGCGCTTTTGTCACAACGAAAGTAGGCCCCACACTCTGCGTCCAAGGAACACAAAAGTACCTCGAGGATTGGAAGCGTTCTGCGCTTGGGTTTGGCGTTCCCAATGTGGTTTCGATTGAGAGCATCCCTATGGACAAGCGCCATGCCTCCAAAGTCGATCGCGCGAAACTGGAAAGTAGCCAATTAATTTAGGCATAATACGGCTCAACAATCCCTGCGTGCTTCACCTTTCAACCCTTCCTGCGAATGGTTGAAATACCCATCAACCACATACAAAACAAACAGGCGACAAGCCGTCCGATGGGCAAAGAGCTACCATCGAACAAGCGCGAATTGAAGCGTCCACAAACATTTGCCAACCCTTGCAAATGAGCTGAACAAGCCAACTTGAGGCAGGTTGGTGTCGGCGACCGATCTGTTCTAGCAGTCCGAGCTTTTGTCGGGAAAAGTACACAAATTCCGCCAACCGAATAGCTTTATGCTCTACAAGGTCGCCAAGGTTGATATGCGACTCGAATTGCGAGATTTACAACCATTGGGTTTTTGTTGGCGTCATATCGAACCGTGAAGATCGCTTAGGCCGGTTATAGTTGACAGGATCTCTGGTTGAGTGGTCAAACGGCCTGTGTCTCCAACACAATTTCACTTGGTTCTGTCTTGCATCAGGCGTTCACCGTACTTGCAGAGAACGGCCGCCGTGAGCGCAAGACGGCTATTGCTGGGATAGCCAAGTACGGCAGCTTAGCGCAAAAGCAGATTTTGCAAAAGCCAACTAAGCGCCGATAGCAGCCCTTTTCCTACTTCACACAATAACGGCTTTGAAGCATGATAATTCTTCTTAAGAAGTGGTCTAGATCCTCATTCCGCCACAAGCGCGACGACGGCTTCGTGGGGCTGGGAATGAGGGTGATTGGCCAAACGTCGTTTGTTGAATGATCCACGATACATCAACGCGAACACGGGCGGCGTAAAATAGAAGGATACGACGGTCGACAAAAGTACCCCTCCGGCGATGGCCACGGCGAATGGTGGCCAAAATGCTCCACCGCCTATGATTAAGGGTAGGAACCCGCCAAAGGTTGTGACCGTTGTCGAGATGATGTGCCGACTTGAACCAGTCACAACGCGCGCCATGGCTGCTCGGTCGCCTTGGCTTGCGTCAACGTCTTGTTGCAACCCGGTCAGAATTATTATCGCCGCGTTGATCGAAACCCCGATCGAGCCGATGACTCCGATGATCGCAGTAATTCCGAACGGGAATTGCAAAACCGCCAGCGACAGCATTGAAAGGCCTGCAGACAACACGCACACGACCAAGGTCACGAGCGTCAGTCGGAACGAGTTAAAGGTCAGAACGATGGTCGCGATGGAGAGTGTGACAATCAAACCGACAGAGGCAAGCAGATTGCCCACGGTGTTGGATCGGGCATCACTGTCGCCGCCTAAGGACATCGAATAGCCTTGCGGTAACACAAATCCGGACGCTTCAAGCGCTTCTAAAACGTCCTGCAACGCCTCTTCGGGTAAAACACCGGGGACGATAAACGCCTGTATGGTGTTTTCGCGCACGCCGTCCGTTCGGGTTATTACGCTCTCCGCAGGTTCGATCACCGGTCTGGCGAGTTCCGACAACGGCACAGCAGGGAAAACACTAGTGGCGGATATGGCGGAAGCATTGGGCAGCAGGATGGGCATACTGACAATGGCGCTTAGGTCTGATCGCACCTCGTTACCCAGACGAACACGCACCGGCAACTGTTCAGTCCCTTCGATCAGTGATCCACCAGTGACGCCAACAAGCGCCGTGTCCAGCTGACCAGCTATATCCGCCACGTCCAGTCCCAGCAGACGGGCTTTGACCTCATCAATCTCGAACCGGATTTGAGGATTGCCGCCGTTCACGCTGGCGCGCGCCTGCGTCACCAGATCGAGATTGGCCATAACTGAACGCACCTCGTCGCCAAGATCGCGCAAAACCGTGATGTCCTGCCCTTGAATCTTGACTTCAACTGGTGCGTCGACCGGAGGGCCCTGCACGAGACCACGAACGATGATCTGCGCGTCAGGAAAGTCGGTATCCAAACGACCCTGCAGGGCTCCGACAAGGCGGACTGCGTCGTCGGCCGTGTCGGTCGTGATCATGGCCTGTGCAAAACCGGGCTC
The DNA here is from genome assembly GCF_056539825.1 of Ruegeria sp. B10. NCBI lineage: Bacteria > Pseudomonadati > Pseudomonadota > Alphaproteobacteria > Rhodobacterales > Roseobacteraceae > Ruegeria > Ruegeria sp. B10. Next base: position 54,355 of record NZ_JBQFVP010000007.1, on the reverse strand, counting down.
GCGTGAACGGTTGCCAACGATGTTGTAGTAGAATGCAGGGCCGGATTCTCCGACTGTCCAGTAGACACTTTTGACCCCATCATCTGCCAGCAGCATCTCATCGATCTGGCGGGCGGTTGCTTCGGTGGTGGCAATTGATGTTCCACCCGGCATGTCGACCTCGATATAGAATTGGTTGCGGTCGACGCCCGGGAAGAATTGCGCGGTCAGCGTTGGAAAGGCCGCAAAGCCAAGCACGGGCAAGACCAGTGCCAACGCGATGGATCGCACCGGATTAGTGACTGACAATCGAATTGAGGCCTCGAACATTCGGGCAAGCGGCGGGATGCTGATACCGCGGCTCAGCATTCCTGCGTCGGGGCGGTCGGACAGTACCCAGCCCGCAATCGCCGGGGTCACCGTCAAAGCGACAACCAGTGACCAGACAAGCATAAGCACCACGGCGATAGCGATAGCACCAACAAAGTCGCCGGCGGGGCCAGGCAGCAAGATCATCGGCGTGAAGGCGAGCGCTGTTGTGACAGTCGACGCCAGCAAAGGTGCGGCCAAACGGCGAACAGCATCTCGCACGGCTGCAAGTCGCTCCATCCCATCCTGCAGACGGCGTCGAATTTCATCGGTCATCACAATGGCTGCGTCAACGAGCAGACCGAGGGCGACAATCAGGCCAGTCACGGACATCTGATGAATTGGCAAGCCCATCATGTTCATCGTCGCCAGAGTTGCCAATGAGACAACCGGCAATACCAAGGCAACAATCGCAGCTGCACGAACGCCCAACGTAACAAACAAGACTGCCACGACCAGAGCCACGCCAATGGCCATGTTGATCCCAACCTCTGACAAACGATCCGTCGTGTACTGGCTTTGATCAAACAGCAGTATTTCCTGCATGCCCAAAGGCACTGATGCGGCGCCGGCCTCAAGCTCATCCCGTAGAAAGCCTGTCCAGCGGTCGATCTGCACGCCGTCCTGCGCCAGAATCCCCACCAAGACGGAGGGCTTTCCGTTGGCAAATGCGATTGAGGACTGCGGTTCGCGTGCGCCCCGGTCTACGCTGGCAATATCTCCGAGCTGCACCACGGCACCGTCTGCGTTTTCACGCAGGACGATGCTCCGAATGCGATCCAAACTCTCAATTTCTCCACTGACGCCTATGGTCAGGTCGACATCAGATTGCAGCCGCCCAGACTGAACCTTTCCATCTGCTTCGGCGATCCGCTGAGAAATCTCGGCAGCGCCAAGCCCAAGCGCAGCGGCCTTGTCCATATCGACACTTACGAGCACCTCTTCTTCGGGCTGACCGAAATAGTCGACGGCTCGAGTCGCAGGTATCGCGCGCAATCTGTCACCTAAGGCTTCGGCATGACGAGACAGCAAAGTTAACGGGAAGTCAGGGTCCTCGGCCGCGACTGCAATGACAGCGGAATAGGCAGCAATACCCTCGGCATCAAACTCTGGCGGCAAAACTCCTGCCGGGAAGTTCTGGCGCGCATCCTCAACGGCGTCCCGAGCCTCGGCCCAAACCTGCTCAATGGTGGCTTCGTCTAGTGTTTCCAGCAATTCAACAGAAACGACCGACACGCCCGAGCGGGAGACTGAACTGATCTCATCCACCTCGGCGATCTTTCGCAGCTCTTCTTCGATTTCTGCGGTCACCAATGCTTCGACCCGTTCGGGGTCTGCGCCCGGAAACTGCGTGGTTACAGTTGCGAAGAGATTGGTGATCGTGGGGTCTTCCTGTCGCCCAAGCGATAGGAACGAAGACAGGCCTGCTGATACAAGCACCAAAATGATCAGGGCAACCAGCCGGGGATGGCGAAAGGTAAGGGTTTCCATCAGATCGCTCCGTTACTCGCCAGTGTTGAAGGCGACGCGCTGACCAACGCTGACCCGCTGCGGCCCCTGATCGATCAGGACGGTGCCTTCCGGAAACGCGCCGCGCACAAAGACGCGATCGTCTTCGGCATGCAGCACTTCGACCGTCGCCAGGCGCACAGTCTTTTGCGCGTCGGCGACGAGCAATGTCCATTGCCCGCGCGTTCCTTCTTTTAGTGATGTTGTGGGCACCCAGGTTCCCGCACTTTGGACAGGATCGAGCACATGAACACGTGCGGTTTGTCCGAAAGCAACGTCCAGCGCGTTCTTTAGATTGAACAGCGCGGTGCGGGTTCGGGTTACCGCGTCAATGTCGGGCCGTAAGGTTGCAAGATCAGCCCGATAGCTTTGACCTGCTATTTCGATCTCAACATCGGATAGCAGCGCCGGATCAACATCGAGAGGAATGCCGATCCGAACCTGCGGCGACACGACCTCGACCATTCCCAGAACCAGCTCACCCGATCGCAGAGTTTCACCTCCGTCCACATGTCGCGCGGTTATTTGACCGGCAAATGGGGCCTCGATGCTAGATTTTTCGATCCGAACGGTCACATCGCGCAATGCCGCATCCAGTTCGCCAATTCTGGATAACAATTCATCTTGCTGAGAGACGGCCTCGTCCAAACGGGCTTGACTGGTAAAGCCTTGTTCAATGAGTTTCGCGTTTCGCTCGACCGTCTTTCTTGCAAATGCAAGCTGGGCTGCAATGGCGTCACGCGATGCTGTCAGACGGTCGCGTTCGACCTCCAGCAGTGCGATGTCCAGTGTCGCAAGAAGTTGACCCTTGGCAACCTCGTCACCTTCATCCACCAGAATTTGATCGAGCGTCCCGTTGAGTTCGAAAGAGATATCTGCCGAACGCTGAGGTTCGACCTGCCCGATGAACACGCGATCGACTGTGTAGGCGCTCTCGGAGGTGATCGGCGTCACGGATACCGGGGTCACAGCGGCGGCATCCGGTGCGGGCACCGCCTCCGCTCTACGGGTGAGCTCGGATGCTCCGAAGTGAACAGCAGCCGCTGCGAAGGCGATAAAACTGACGGTCACTCCCAAACGCACAGTGCCGCGTAACACACGTACAAATAGGCTCGGTTTGTTCGCTTCAGTAGATGAATTTGCAGGATTCGGCATTTGGGGACCTCATCAAGTTAGTGTCTCTAACATATGTTAGAAGTTCTCACTTTGACAAGAGATACGTGATCTGGCACATGTTGGATCATGAGCAGCATCGAAAAAAATCATCCGACAAACAGACAAACGGCGGGTCTTTCCGTCAGCAAGAAGGCCTATCATCACGGTGATCTCCGCGCTGCACTGATCGAAGCAACCCGACAATTGGTTGAAGAAAAAGGTCCGGACAGTTTTTCCGTATCCGAGGCGTGCAGGCGCGCGGGCGTTTCAACTGCGGCACCTTACAAGCACTTCAAAGACAAGACAGAAATGCTGGTTGCCACTGTCCTTGAGGGAATGGATCGGCATCGAGACAAAATGCTTGCTGCGCTGGAAGGCGTTCCTGAAGGATCTCCCGAGCGCATTACTGCCATAGGGATGGAGTATATTGCCTTCGCGTTAAATGAGCCCGGGATTTTCAGGCTGAAGTTTGGCGGCTTCACAGACCGCATCGCGGATCCGCGGCTGGAGGAAGGCGGCCAGCAAAGTTTCGGGATTCTCTTGACGGAAGTAGCAAAATGTCTCGGTGAACCGGGAATCACAAACGAAGTTCGCCGCCGTGGTTTTTTGTTGTGGAGTTTCGTGCACGGGCTGTCCTTCATTCTGCATGACAAAGGGCTTGCCGAGAAAGGCGAAGAGTTCGATCTTCATACCCTCCTTGAGGACGTTTCGGAAAGAATGCTGAGTTAAGCGTTCTCAAGCCAAAGCGAACGCAACTGACAATTGATGGCGGACAAACAAAATCAGTACATCGCCTACGCCTATACTACTGCTTGGGTTCAAGAAAATGACACTTATAGAAAGCGCATGTCAGTTCTACCGCCAAGGTACTTTTGCAGCTGATGCCAAGCTCACAGAGTCGCTGTTCAGGACGACAACGCCAATTACAAAAATGTCCGTACGCCGGAGATTCGCATCAGATATTAACTGTCACCTTCCTGCAAATTTACGCACCACTTGAAACGCAATGCAATTGGCGGCTTACGTTGTAGATCAGTTCTAAGGTCGGCTATGCTTTGTTGCATTGCCTGAGTTTCTCTCTACCCACATCATGGGATTTTACGCTTATTACAGAACCTCCCATAGGCGAGCAAGAAAACGGCTGGCGAAAGAGTAGACACAAATCATTCGAAAGTACGCGGGACAAATCGCCTGGGACTGCCACTTTGGCGGGGGAAGTAGTGTTTAATTTAACACTTGCCCTGTTTGGCCCACGCTCAGCTTTCCGCCTTTAACCACCTCAACATAGACACCCATGTCCATATGACCCATCAACTTCCGAATTAGATAGGGTATCTTCAAGTCCCGCTCGGCCGTATCCGGGTTCACTTCAGTGGCTGCACACCTTTTCGTACGCGAGAGTATCTTCAGCTCGACGTCGCCAAATCTAAGAACTGATCCAACTGCGTTAAGCTCAGAAAACGGGCGTAGGCCGTCTATCTCAATATTCGCCCGGAAGCGTGCCGGGTGGATTTCCGCGTTCAGTTGCTCACCCAATTTCTCCACCGACGCCAGATTTAAAACGGATATCGCATTCATCATTTTAGGTGACACGACAGACACATCTGTAAACCGATGAGGAGCAGACGAAACGAAATTTGGCGGTTCGGGATCTTTTAAATCGATCTCTGAAGACAGGAAACTTGCCGCATTCATTCGATCTTCTGGTGCTTGCATATTAGAGCTGTGTGTTTTGCCGCTTGCTTTGATCTTTAGAGTTTGGGTCTCAATATCAAAATTCGTCTTAACGCCTGCTAGTGCAGCCTCATTCAACAGAACAACAAAGCGATCTTTCGGCAGTGGCTGAGGGTTCTGCGCATCGAAACCGGAGTTGTAGCGCGCAAATCCGAACAGGCGATCACCAGGAATCCCCTCTCCTGCTCGCAGCGTCACGGTTTGCATGGGTTCGGCACTCAAACCCTTAATTGGGTACCGGTTCAATCTGACGATAGAGAGCGTGTTCATACGTCTGCACCTGACCAAACGAGTTATACACGATCCTACGCGGTCCGTGCCGTTTGACGCTATCTCCAATTCTCCAAGGTATCGACCAAATAATCGGTGAGTGCTTCAAAAGCGTGTTCGCTAAACCTGCTGGACGCATCATTGCCGCGATTGTGGGATGTGCCAATTTTAGTCGATATGGCCTTATTAATCCTAACTGTCAAAAATACATGCGCATCGATGAAGGTAATTAAGTACAATAAAATCAATAACTAAAAAGCAGCGTTAACAAATTTCCCTGGCTATTTGAGGTACGAACCTCAAAAAATTCTGGACTTGAGGTGCGTACCTCAAATAGCCTTGGAAGTATGCCGCGATTCGCACATCCTCGATTGACGGCGCAAAAAGGGAGGAATGGATGACTTACACAAAACTGGCCTCGGCCAGCGCAATAGTCCTTGCCGCTACTACTCTTTCTACCAAGGCAAATGCTGAAGATCTGACGCTTTGTTGGGCTGCATGGGACCCGGCCAACGCGCTTGTTGAGCTATCGAAAGAATTCGAAGCAGAATCCGGCCACACGATGAACTTCGAGTTTGTTCCCTGGCCAAATTTCGCGGACCGGATGCTGAACGAGCTGAACTCGGGGGGGAAGCTCTGCGACCTGCTGATTGGTGACAGCCAATGGATCGGCGGTGGCGCTGAGAATGGTCATTATGTCCAGCTGAACGAGTTCTTCGATGCTGAAGGCATCAGCATGGACGATTTCGCGCCGGCCACTGTTTACGCTTACTCGACCTGGCCCAAGGGCACACCAAACTACTACGCGCTGCCTGCGATGGGCGATGCAAACGGCTGGTTCTATCGAAAGGACTGGTTCGAGAACCCCGACATCCAAGCCGCATACAAAGAAGCGACTGGTCAGGACCTGCGTGAGCCACAGTCTCAGAAAGAGCTGCTGCAGATCGCTCAGTTCTTCCAAGGTCGTGAGATCGACGGCAAGACCGTCTATGGGGCAGCAATCTTTACCGAGCGCGGCTCGGAAGGGATCACCATGGGTGTCACCGGAGCGCTGTATCCTTGGGGCTTCAAATACGAAAACACCCCGGGCTCATATGACATGGAAGGTGCGGTAAACTCACCCGAAGCGGTTGAAGCTCTGGAGTTCTACAAGGAGTTCTACGAAACGGCGACTCCTCCGGGATATACCAACTCCTACATGGGTGAGAGCTTGGACGCCTTTAAGTCCGGTCAGGTCGCCATGGCCATGAACTGGTTTGCGTTCTTCCCAGGTCTCTATGCCGACCCCAATACCGGCGGTGACAAGATCGACTTCTTCGTGAACCCACCCCAAAATCAGGCAGGTTCGACACTGGGTGGACAAGGTATCTCGGTTGTCAGTTACTCTGACAAACAGGATGCCGCACTTGAGTACATCAAGTGGTTCGCGCAACCAGAAGTGCAGGCCAAATGGTGGGAGCTAGGCGGCTACTCCGCACATAACTCCGTGCTGGAAGATCCTGGTTTCGTAGACAGCCAACCGTTTGCTGGTGACTTCCTGGAAGCAATGGGCGGTGTGCAGGATTTCTGGCAAGAGCCTGCTTACGCGGAACTTCTGCTGGCAATGCAGAAACGCATCCACGACTACGTGGTTGCTGACCAAGGTACAGCTCAGGAAGCGTTGGATCTTCTGATCGAAGATTGGACGGAAGTCTTCGAAGACGAAGGCAAGCTGTAATCCGGACACAGGCCGGAGCGGGTGCAATCCCGCTCCACCTTCACCCGTGAGTCCTAAACCAACAAGAACTGGCAAAGAGATGTCTGACAGGACCGTAGATCGCGTTGCGCAGGCAACGCCCGAGCGAGTTGCGCGAAAAATCCGGGGATTATCCGACCGCGCGATCGCCTGGATATTCATCTCCCCAACGATTTTTCTATTGCTGGCGATCAACATCTTTCCGTTGATCTGGACCATCCAACTAAGCTTTACCAACTACAAAGCCAACCGGATCGGGCGTGAAGTCAAAGATGTCGGGCTCAGGAATTACGAACGTATCCTGACGGACTCGGACACCTGGCTGAACATGCAGGCGACGGCGCATTTCCTGTTCTGGACGATCTTTTTCCAGGTCCTGATCGGGTTCACACTAGCGTGGTTGATCAACAAGAAATTCAAGGGCAACGATCTTTGGACCACGATTATCGTGTTGCCGATGATGCTGTCTCCGGCGGTTGTCGGTAACTTCTGGAAGTTCCTGTATCAACCTCAGATCGGCCTTTTTAACTACATCGTATCCTGGTTTACCGGCAAGGACCCATCGAGCTTTGAAATGCTGGGATCCGTGACGTTGGCCCCTTGGGCGATCGTGATTGTCGACACGTGGATGTGGACCCCCTTCGTGATGCTGATCTGTCTGGCCGGGCTGCGCAGTATTCCCGACTACATTTACGAGGCGGCTGAGATCGACAGGGCCAGCAAGCTGCGACAGTTTTTTACGATTACCATCCCGATGGTTCTGCCGTTCCTCATGCTCGCTGTGCTGTTTAGAGGCATCGAGAACTTCAAGATGTTCGACCTGGTGGTTCAGTTAACCGGCGGGGGGCCGGGGTCTGTTACTGAACTCACTTCGATCAACCTGAAACGCGAAGCCTTTGAGAAATGGCGTACGGGCTATGCGTCAGCCTATGCGATCATCCTTTTCGTCACCGTGTTCGGCCTTGCGTCGATCTACGTCAAAGCCCTGAACAAGGTGAAACAGAGATGAGCAGTTTTTCCGTCACAGAACCTTCGAACCGGTCCAAATGGATCGCAGGGTTCCTAGTCATTACTTATGCGCTGATCACGATGATCCCGCTGGTGTGGATCTTGCTGACCGGCTTCAAGTCCCCGGCCGACGCGATAAGCTATCCGCCCAAAGTTGTCTTTGATCCTACACTTGAAGGCTACGTCAACCTCTTCACCACGCGCACACGGCAGACGCAGGAGTTTCTGGAAGCGAACCCACCACAGAACTGGGCTGATGAGATTGTCCGCCAGTACGACATGGTGATTGTCGGGCCGTCCAAGTTCGGCGAGCGCTTTATGAATTCGGTTATCATCGGATTTGGCTCAACCTTCCTGAGTATCTTCCTTGGTACGCTGGCCGCCTATGCCTTCAGCAGGTTCAAGGTCCCGCTTAAGGATGACCTTCTATTCTTCATCCTGAGTACGAGGATGATGCCCCCGGTCGCGGTTGCTATCCCTATCTTCCTGATGTTCAGAAACCTCGGTTTAAGCGACACGCATCTCGGGATGATCCTGCTCTACACGGGCGTGAATATCTCCCTGGCGGTTTGGTTGCTGAAAGGGTTCATCGACGAAATCCCAAGAGAGTACGAAGAAGCCGCCCTCATAGATGGCTACACGAGGTTTCAGGCCTTCTACAAAGTGGTGCTGCCTCAAGCCGCGACCGGCATCGCGTCAACTGCGATCTTCTGCCTGATCTTCGCCTGGAATGAATACGCGTTTGCCGTGCTGCTGACATCCGCGAATGCGCAGACTGCACCTCCGTTCATTCCGACCATTATCGGTATTGGCGGCTTGGACTGGCCTGCTGTGGCGGCAGGTGCCACGATCTTCCTGATCCCCGTCATGATTTTCACCATCCTGATGCGCAAACACTTGCTGCGTGGGATCACATTCGGAGCCGTACGCAAATGAGCGAGTTTCTTAACGGATTACTACGGCTCCGCCGCGGCCCATGGGAGATGGTGGCAACCATCCTAATTGCACTGGGTGTCTTCATGCTGATGCAACCCTTTGTCCTTTGGGCCTTTACCTACTCTTTCATCGTCACGCTGATCGGAACCGTCATGTTCATCATCGTCAGCCATTTCCCGGAGTAGAAATGGCCCAGATCGTAGTCAAAAACGTTAAAAAGATGTTCGGCGATTTCACGGCTGTCCGCGAAAGCTCGTTCACGATTGAGGACGGTGAGTTTTTCATGCTGCTCGGGCCATCTGGCTGCGGAAAGACGACGACGCTGCGGATGATCGCAGGGTTGGAGCTTCCAACGTCGGGCGAAATCTATCTGGACGGCGAAGAGATCAGCCAGCGGCCGCCATCAGAGCGGGACATTGCCTTCGTGTTCCAGATGTTCGCGCTGTATCCCCACATGAACGTGCGCAAAAATATCAGCTATCCCCTGATATCGCAGGGCATGCCGCGTGCTGCTGTCAAAGCCAAAGTAGAGGAAGTCGCGGGAATTCTGGGGATCAACGACATACTCGATAGCCCGGTAGGTGGGTTGTCAGGCGGCGACAGACAGCGCGTGGCGCTGGGCCGCGCGATTGTTCGTGAACCCAAGGCGTTCATGATGGACGAACCTCTTGGCGCCCTGGATGCCGAGTTTCGTGAGCACATGGCCGAAGAACTACGCGCGCTTCATGATCGCATGGGCGCAACTACTGTGTACGTCACACATGATCAACTGGAGGCCATGCAAATGGGCGACAAGATCGTGGTGATGAATAATGCTGTGATTGAGCAATTCGGCACACCTCAGGAAATCTACGACAAACCAGCGACAATGTTCGTTGCGGATTTTATCGGGTCTCCCTCTATGAACTTCCTGCCTTTTCAAGGAAAGGTCGAGCCTGGCTCAGAAATGGTTCGACTGAATGGCCATGACGAAGCCGTGCCCAAACTGATGGAAGGGGCGGAAGGTGACTTGGTTTTCGGCGTACGCCCCGAGCATGTTTTTCTGTCAGACGACAGCGCTTACCGGGCCAAGGTCCTGGCGGCAGAATATCTGGGAACTACCCAGATCGTGACGCTGCAAAGCCCGAACGGAGAGCTGAAAGCTCGAATTGATGCACGCGAAACCGTTAATCCCGGCGAGACGGTGGGATTGGAGTTCCGCTCTCCCGCAGTAACGCTATTTGAAGAGTCTACCGGGCGTGCTTTGAGATCCGCTCTGAACGACGAGGTACTAAGCAATGGCTGAAGTCGTGTTGGAGAATATCTCGAAATCATTCGGCAACGTCAAAGCGGTAGATGATATCTCAATGACGATCCCCAACGGGGCCTTTGTGGTTTTGTTGGGCCCGACTGGTGCGGGGAAAACAACGACGCTGAGATTGATATCCGGGCTTGAGAAACTGGATTCAGGAACGGTGCGCATTGCCGGGCGTGACGTTGGAATTGATACACCTGCCCAGCGCGATGTGGCGATGGTCTTCCAGCAATACTCGCTGTACCCGCATATGACGGTGCGCGAGAACCTGTCTTTCCCTCTGCGGTCGCCGATCCTGAAGACGCCAGAGGATGAGATCGCGAGGAAGGTCAACGAAGTCTCAGAAATCCTCCAGATCCCGCACAAGCTGGACAACAAAGCCACCGAACTGTCAGGCGGCGAAATGCAGCGTGTGTCGATCGGACGGGCGCTGGTGCGCGATCCGCAGATCTTCCTAATGGACGAACCGCTCAGCTCTTTGGACGCCAAGCTACGGGCGGATCTGCGGGTCGAGTTGAAGAGGATTCAGGCCGATCTGGGGTCAACCTTGCTCTACGTGACCCACGATCAGGTCGAAGCCATGACAATGGCGACGCATATCGGCGTTTTGGAAAACGGCCGATTGGTTCAGTACGGAACACCCCGGGATATCTATGAAAACCCGGGCAGTGTTTACGTTGCCAGCAGGTTGGGTTTGCCACGGATCAACATCCTGCCGTCTGAGTTGTTCGGAGGCGATCACAAAGGCCCGCAGATTGGTCTTCGCCCGGAAAACATCATTGAAGGCGAAGGTAGTGAAGCGCGTGTGATACGCGCCGAGCATCTGGGCGATCAAACACGGCTGCACCTGGACCTGAATGGTCACCCGGTTGTGACCTTGATTGATGTCCATCAGGACTACCCATCTGGAAAGATTATAAAAATCCGTCCTAACAACCCGTTGTATTTTGACGCGTCCGGCGCGCGCGTGAATTAAGGAGCAAAAGCATGGCCCAGTTCCTCAACACAAAAGAAACCCTGGTGACAGAGGCCATAGACGGCCTTCTGGCCTCTTCTGGCGGTCGGCTTACTCGGCTGGACGGCTATCCGCATATCAAGGTTGTTTACCGGTCGGATTGGGACAAGTCGAAGGTCGCCCTGGTATCCGGAGGAGGGTCTGGTCATGAGCCCGCCCATGCCGGTTTCGTTGGCGCTGGTCTGTTGACGGCAGCGGTTTGCGGTGAAGTGTTCGCCTCACCCTCGGTGGAGGCGGTTTTGGCCGGCATTCTTGCGGTCACGGGTGAGGCTGGGTGCTTGCTAATTGTCAAGAATTACACGGGTGACCGGTTGAATTTTGGACTGGCGGCGGAACGCGCCCGCGCTTTGGGTCGCAAGGTCGAGATGGTCGTTGTCGACGATGACATCGCCCTGCCCGACCTTCCGCAACCACGTGGCGTTGCGGGAACGTTGTTCGTTCACAAAATCGCCGGAGCGCTTGCCGAAAGCGGTGCCGATTTGGACACCGTCACCGCCGCAGCGAGACGCATCATAGCAAAGGTTGTCAGCATCGGTATGAGCCTGGACACCTGTACCGTTCCGGGATCTCCGAAAGAAGACAGGATCGCGCCGGGGAAGGCAGAGCTTGGCTTGGGTATCCATGGTGAGCCCGGCGTACAGCAAGTCGAGTTCTCAAACGCGGTATCGGCCATGTCCACAGTGGTGGAGAAGCTGCAGCAAAGAGTGGGCGATGGGGACTGCGTGGCGTTGGTCAACAACCTCGGTTCAACTACTCCGCTCGAAATGGCTGTCCTCACCCACGCCTTGTCCGAAACCGGGATTGCCCAGCATATCATTGGCCCGGCCCCCATGATGACATCGCTAGATATGCACGGGTTTTCGGTTTCCATTCTGCCCGTGGATCAGGACGATTTGTCAGCCCTTGAAGCTCCCGTTGATCTGGCCGCGTGGCCCGGGGTCAATTCCATCGACCCGATCAAAGTAGCACCATTGCCTGATGGCCTGACCCCAATCGATCCAATTCCTTCGAACAATCCCGCAACAAAGGAAACGATCACCCGGTTGTCTAAGCTGCTGATCAACGCCGAGAAAACCCTAAACGAGCTGGATGCGAAGTCCGGAGATGGCGATACAGGAAGCACACTGGCCACTGCCGCAAGAGCATTGCAAGGTAGCCTTGACCGCATGCCGCTGGCCGATCTGACGCAGCTGTTTCCGGCGTTGGGCAACGAACTGAGCCAGACAATGGGTGGGTCATCAGGTGTGATCCTTGCGATCTTCTTCAATGCAGCCGGGGATGCCTGTGCAAGCGGAGCCTCCGTGCCGAAATCCCTGGTCGAGGGCCTGAACCGTGTCAGCCAGGTCGGAGGTGCCAAAGTCGGTGACCGGACAATGATTGACGCCTTGGCGCCGGCACTTGCCGCGCTACCATCTGGTCTGACACATGCGGCCGAGGCTGCCCGCGAAGGCGCGAACAACACCGCAAATATTCGTCGTGCGAAGGCGGGCCGGGCAGCCTATGTTCCCGAAGAAAACCTAGTTGGACATAACGATCCCGGCGCCGAGGCTGTTGCTTTGTTGTTTGAAGGCTTGGCGCGGGAGATTGAGGGCTGAAGAACACGTGGAAGACCAAAAACAAAAACTAGAATTGGTGAAAAAGCCAACCGTCAACGACCTCGCGCGCGTCGCTGGTGTCAGTCTCGCGACTGTTGACCGCGTCTTGAACAGACGCCCCGGCGTGCGGGCCGTAACCGTACAGAAAGTACAAAAGGCAATTGATGAGCTGGGCTATGTGCGCGATACGGCCGCGGCCAACCTTGCGCGAAACCGAGTTTACAACTTCCTCTTTGTTCTGCCGGACACTGACAACGAGTTTGTGGAGGCAATCAGCAGTCAGATCGCAGAACAATCCCGTGACCAATTTATCGAGCGGACCCGCATTGCGATAAAGAAGGTCGCCCCGTTCGAGCCGCAAGATATCGTCAACATTCTGGATGCTGTCGACAGTTTGGATGTAGACGGAGTCGCCGTTTTTGGGCCAGAAACGCCTTCTGTCCGCGATGCTGTCAAAAGGCTCAGGGACAAAGGCGTTCCGGTGGTTGCCTTGGTATCTGACTTGCCCAGTTCCGAGCGAGACCACTTTGTGGGAATCGATAACGTTTCGGCAGGACGAACCGCCGCTCAGCTGATGGGGCGGTTTGTCCATCGCGACGGCAAGGTCTTGGTTCTTACAGGATCCCGTTTGGCGCGTGACCACCTGGAGCGTCGCCAAGGCTTTGACATTGTCGTGGCCGAGGAATTTCCGCACCTCCAAGTCGTAGCGTCGGTTGAGGGCCGGGATGACCCTGATCTGATTTACAAGATGATGCCCGAGATCTTTGAAACCTATCCGGATCTGGTCGGAATATACTCGTCAGCAGCGGGCAATGCCGGCCTGATACAATTTCTTTCGGAGAACAGGTTCAGCAAAGATCTGGTGATCATAGCGCATGAGCTTACTCCGCTCAGTCGTGAGGCGCTTAGGCTTGGCACATTTGACGCCTTAATCTCGCAAGACACCGGGCATATTGTTCGTTCTGCCGTCCGTCTATTGCGCGCTACTAAGGACAAGGTTCCATTCAACAAAGCGCAGGAACGTATCCGTATCGACATCTATCTGAAGGATAATTTACCGCCGTAGAGGCTTAGGTTTTGGGGAGGAAATTTTATGAAGACGATCAAAGGTCCAGCTTTGTTTCTTGCGCAATTTGCGGGGGACGAAGCACCGTTCAATTCGTGGGACGCGATCACCAAATGGGCGGCTGATTGTGGATACAAAGGCGTTCAGGTCCCCAGTTGGGACGGCCGGTTGTTCGACCTTGAACAGGCCGCGTCCAGCACCGGCTATTGCGATGACTTCAAAGGCAAAGCCATGGAGAATGGCGTCGAAGTCACCGAACTCTCAACGCATCTTCAGGGCCAGCTTGTGGCCGTTCACCCAGCTTATGACAGCGCGTTTGATGGGTTTGCTGCCGAAAGCGTTCGGGGGAACCCGAAAGCCCGGCAAGAATGGGCGGTAGACCAGGTCAAAAAAGCACTGTCAGCGTCAAAAAACCTGGGTATTTCCGCACATGCAACATTCTCTGGCGCGCTGGCATGGCCCTATGTCTATCCTTGGCCGCAACGCCCTGCCGGCTTGATCGAAACGGCGTTTGATGAGCTTGCGCGTCGTTGGGTGCCAATCCTTGATCACGCCGAAGACTGCGGCGTTGATGTTTGCTATGAAATCCACCCCGGAGAGGACCTCCACGATGGTGTGACGTACGAGATGTTTCTGGAACGGACGGGAAATCACCCACGGGCCTGCATGCTATACGACCCGTCACACTACGTGCTGCAATGTCTCGACTATCTGGACAATATCGACATCTACAAAGATCGGATCAGGATGTTCCATGTTAAAGATGCCGAGTTCAACCCGACCGGGCGGCAGGGTGTTTATTCCGGATATCAAAGCTGGGTTGATCGGGCCGGGCGGTTCCGGTCGCTTGGTGATGGCCAAGTGGACTTCGGTGCGGTCTTCTCAAAAATGGCCGCGAATGACTTTGATGGCTGGGCTGTGGTCGAATGGGAATGCTGTCTCAAGCACCCCGAGGATGGCGCGCGCGAGGGCGCGCAGTTCGTGTCCGACCACATCATTCGCGTGACCGAGAAAGCCTTTGATGATTTCGCCGATAGTGGCGCTGACGAAGCCGCCAATCGCAAAATGCTGGGGATTGAGTGATGGTCACAGGACGCAATGAAGAAACGTCAGGACGTATTCGCCTTGGCATGGTTGGCGGCGGAAATGACGCCTTTATAGGGGGCGTTCATCGCATCGCCGCGCGACTGGACGACAAGTTCGAGCTGGTTGCCGGTGCTTTGTCTTCGACGCCAGAGAAATCCATTGAAAGTGGTCAAGCGCTGGGCCTCGAACGGGTCTATGAAGACTTCAAGCAAATGGCGATCCGCGAAGCCCGGCTGAAATCCGGGATCGAGGCGGTCTCAATCGTCACGCCAAATCACGTCCATTATGCAGCCGCGCGTGAGTTCCTGAAACGCGGTATTCATGTCATTTGTGACAAGCCACTCACCTCGACCCTTGCCGATGCAAAAAAGCTGGTCAAAGCAGCAAAAAGCGCGAATGCCCTATTCATTTTGACCCACAACTACACGGGCTATCCGATGGTTCGGCAGGCGCGCGAAATGGTTGCCAACGGCGAAATTGGCAAGATTCGCGTGGTTCAGGTTGAGTACCCGCAGGACTGGCTGACCGAGCAGCAGGATTTCAAACAGGCTGAGTGGCGAACTGATCCCGAACGCTCGGGCGCGGGCGGATCGACCGGTGACATCGGAACCCATGCCTACAACCTTGCCTGCTTTGTAACCGGGCTAACGGCGGAAAGCCTAGCGGCGGACTTGCAGGCCTTTGTGCCGGGGCGCAAAGTCGATGACAACGCCCACGTCTTGCTTCGCTTCGAAGGCGGAGCGCGAGGTATGCTGTGGTCGTCTCAGGTGGCTCCCGGAAATGAAAACGCACTTCGTTTGCGGGTCTACGGCGAAAAAGCTGGGCTGGAGTGGGCCCAGGAAGATCCCAATTACCTTTGGTTCACGCCATACAACGAACCCAAGCGACTGATCACTCGAAATGGAGCTGGAGCTGGTGATGCTGCCAATCGGTTGAGCAGAGTCCCTCCGGGCCATCCCGAGGGATATCTTGAAGGTTTCGCCAATATCTATGGAGAGGCTGCTGAGGCAATCCAAGCTTTCCGGAATGGTATTTCACCTGATGCGTCGGTTGTTTATCCAACGGTTCATGATGGACTCAATGGTGTTAAGTTTGTAGCCGCATGTGTGCAGAGTTCTTCAAGGAATGCGGCTTGGGTCAGCTTAACTTAAATCCTGGTTGCGGGCGTAGGGCATGTATCTTGGAAGGCATCGTGGGTATCTACCAAAAACCGAAGCGCACAACCTATTAATGAACACTCCGGAACAACGAACCGCGAGCGTCGCTGAACCGGTGTCATGTGAAGCGATCTTCGGTTGCGTGATGACCGTTCATTGGAACGAGTACAAAAGGCTACTTAGCGTGCAAAGCCGTCCTTCAATTTTCGGGCCTCGCTAACTCAGTATCCTAACGCAGATGCGGCAACCAGCCTGTTCTTATTGAAAACAACGTGTTCTCGCGCAAAGAGTAGCAGCGCGGCCTGCACCGCCGCACTTGTTTTGGATCAGCGGGATTTGGACAAGCCAAACACCCCTAGCCATCAGCGGCAAGACGCTGCCTTCCCCCTCGGGCAACCCTACTAGACAACATCGTTTCCTCGGCTGCACATGCGAGCCGTACCTTTATTGTCGAATAGCATTGCCTCGCCTCCATCCGCGTTCGCCATACGGCTCATCAGCAGGAACAGGCACCTTCGGCGTATGATCGGCAAATCAACCCTGATTTTCCAAAAGAAAGTCAGGATCAATGAAATCGGTCTAGGTGCAGGTTGAAGGAACTGACACAAGCATGGCAAGGTACTCTCGCTGGTGGTGGAACTAAGTGTCGCCTTGCAAAGAGGGAATTGGCGGACTGAGGAGCAACTGTTTTCTGCAACTATATGTTAAGCAGTGATAAAAAGTTGGACTAAAAAATACTCTACTGAATATTCCACACTAGGAATGGAAACTGGCATTTCTAAGCCAAAGTCTGGGGTTTAATGAAAGGCCCGGTAAGATATATAAAACCGTCACTTCTACAGAGTGTAACGAACACATTCTTCGAAGCGTTTCGAACTTGCTGATGACGACAATGCGGAACAAATTGCCATCGGACGCTGAGCAATCAAGGACCGTACAGATCCCAAATCGAACTTCCAAAGTTGAGCCCCGCAAGTCCCGAGGTGCGAACGGCTCAGTTAGTGAAGCTCAAAGCAAAAGTATGATTTTGCAGGTAACGACATAGGTCGTTCCTTGCGCAATTCAGTTAAATCAAAGGTAATTCAGCTTCTTGGTCACCCAGAATAGAATTTCTGCCAACACCGAAATCGCGCCTGCTTCCTCGGTGATAACCAAGCCCGTACCTGATGCACCCAGCTTGGTCACCCTTGCACTTTGATCTTCCGGAATTTCTGCAACAACGATGAAGTCCGCCGCGCCAATCAACTCACGCAGCGACGGAAGCCCACTTCTGGCATCCAACGCCCCTTCGCTGGTAGCGGGTGGTATGTCCGAAATCGTGGTATCAAACTCCGCTCCAGGCATACTACGCAGTGCAACTCGAATAGTGTCGCCAACGGATATGTTTTGCAGGCTACTCAAAGGAAGTGTCGCAACCAGAACCCTGTCGCCTGGTACAATAAAATTGATTGCCCCTTGCAGAGTCGAAACCCGGTTTCCAGGGCGCAGGGTCAAGCCTGTCACCATGCCATCTGCAGGTGCGCGCACGACTGTTTGTTCCAATGCCCAACGCGCTTGGATCAGCAAATTCTCTATCTCAGCAACGCCAACATCGACCCCATCCACTTGCGCGGCAATACGCCGTTCAAGACCCGCCTTCCGCGCGTTTGCGGCGCGCAAGCCCGCATCAAGTTGCTCAATCGTTGAAACGGCTTCCTGAAGCTGGAACTCAGTGGACGCTCCCCGTTCGGTGAGACGGATAATATCATCGCGACGCGCCACACCAAAATCCAGTTGCGCGGACAATGAGGCGATGTCAGCCTCAGCCGCCTCAAGGTCGTGACCCAGCTGATCTGCCTCAGATTGGGCGGAGGCCAACGACGCTTCAAGTCGAGCGACCTCAGCGGCGAATTCCGTATCATCTATCCGGAAAAGAACATCCCCCTTTGATACCAACTCATTGGGCTCTGCTGCGACTTCTGTCACTGGTCCAGCAACATTTGGGGCAATGCTGATCACTGCACCTTGGACCGAAACCGTCCCGCTTGGTGTCGTGTGGTTCAGCGCGCCGATAACCACCAATGCAATCACGACACCACCGCCATAGATGAAGGTCTTTGAAACCGCGTTCCAAGGCAGCAGGCGAAGTTTTGAAAACACCAGCCATGCCAGGCCAAAATACAGCGCCAGAACGATTAGCATACCAGATACTCCACTGGATTCATTGGACCAGAAACCGAAGCATCTGAGCTCACTAAAGACGCACAAGACCAGGTTCGGCCGATTTGGCTATTATACAGTCTCAAGTAGCGTATCTGAAAGAGTGTGCTCTGAAAGGGCTCCTGGCGCTCCAATTGCAACAAGCCTAGTTTCGGGTTTACGCTCACCCCACACTTCATCCCGCGCGATGTCCATGCGTTTGCCGACGACCTGGACAAGAATGCGATGATCCGGATCCTCCTCACTGAAGACAAAACCCTTGAGACGATAGACATCACCGGGAAGCGACCGAATAGCGCTTCGGAGAGAAGAGAGGCTTATCGGGCGTTCCGCTTTCATCATAGTTGTCGAAAAGCCTTCTGAATGATCAGCGTGGTGGCAGCCGCAGCCGGGGCCATGTTCATGATGGTCAGGTACTTCTGTTTCTAGTTGTTCTGAGGCAAAGCGGCCGACTGAAAGAAGTATGTCCAGAGGGACGTTCGCATTGACAGCTTCGACCAAACGATAGCGACGAAAGCGAGACCCGAGCCAATCATGCACCTTCTGAACCGTAGCCCTGTCGACAAGATCAACCTTGTTCAAAATAACCATGTCCGAGAACGCAATTTGACGAAGCTTCAGTTCCATTTGTTCAGGCGCAGAAAAGAGCTGTTCCGCATCGACGAGACACATCAGGCTGTCCAAGCGGATCATGTCCCGAAACTTCTGATCTGTGAATGTCATCGCAATTGATGACGGGTCCGACACTCCGCTTGCTTCAAGGACGATATATTCCGGTTTCTCAGGCCGGGCGAGAACGGCCTCTACCGTTTCGATCAGGTCGTCTCGGATCGAGCAGCACACGCAGCCATTCGCTAGACTCATCACATCATCTTCGAGGCCGACCACCAAGTCGGCATCGACGTTGATGGATCCAAAGTCATTCACCAGGACTGCCACTCGCAATCCGTGATTGCCGGTGAGGATGCGGTTTAGAAGCGTTGTCTTACCGGCTCCTAGAAAGCCGCTAAGGATCGTTACGGGGATTGCGGATGACGACCCAAATTCGATCATGTCGTTACTCCGCCTTCTTCTTTCGGTTCGGGATGACGTCATCGACCTTAATGACGAAATCGCTGGGCCATTCTGGATCAGGAGCCCGGAATACATCAGCTGGGTAGTATTCCTTGGGATCGATCTCCATGTCTCGGTACTTCTGATCTTGCTGTTCGGCACGTGATGACCGCGGTGCTGGCGGCTTGATTTCATCCGGCAGCGTGATCTTGCCTTCTGCTTCCATCTTGCCCAATTCGCGGAAGGGGGCGACAGATCCAGACTTTCCGGGAAGCGTCGCCTTCCGATACCAGATTGCATCCTTGGTTACGTTGACAACGGCGACATCCAAACCCCAGGCGAACAACCCATCATAGTGCGCTCGGATTCCCGCCAACATCTCAGCATCGATATCCTCGTCTTGCGTATAGTGGGTTACCATTGCAAGCCTTGGGCGCGCCTCAGCCATCATCTTACCGACCGCATAGTGCGAAGTATGGTGCGTATCGATCGTGTAGTTGAACAGCTCTTGCGGCAAACCGTATTTGTAGGTCATCAACTGACCGATATCCTGTCCGGACATTTCGGTCACAAACACATCCACGCCTTTTCCGTATTCAAGGCTCAGTTCATCAGGGCGGCCATCGCCGGTCCAAACAAAGCTCAGGCCATTCCAATCCAGCCGATACCCCACAGCTCCGTCCTTGGCGTGGCTACGAGGCCAGGACCGAACAGTCACGCCATCTTCGTCATAAACGATGCCACCTTCCTGGCGGAAATCGAATTCGTTGACCTCAATCTCATAGCCATCCCCAATCGGGAATACATCAAAGGCCTCCAGATGCCATTTGAGCATTTGCTGCATGCCTTTAACCATTCCGGCCGTGCCAAGCTCGGGTGTCCGACCTGATGGACCGTGAATGCGAAGCGGTGTGTATCCACCAGACCAAGCCCGGAACGGGTAGATGTAAGGGATGTCGGCATAATGATCGACATGCAGGTGCGTAATGAAGATGTCGTTGATCAACTGACCCGGAACCTGCATCCCGATAATATTGCGAACACAACCTGACCCGAAGTCGAAGAAGAACCTCTTTCCGTTACCCAACTCGACCATAATACAGGTGCCAGCCTGATCTTCGCGGGGCGGAAACGGGGTTGAACCACAGAACGATATCCGCATCTCGTCGGGTCCGAGATCCTCGGACAGCGGGAAGTAGTTCGCGTTCGAACCTGTCATGTATTTTGTGGGGCGGAAGTACTCCGGCAGCGTGATACCGCCCGCAGGTCTGCCGCCGTAAGGGTTCTTTAGGCTTTCGCCTAGTGGTCCATCTCCGGGGTGCGCCTGTGCAGCTCCTGTACCGTAGCTGACGGCACCGGTTGCGACCGCACCTGCTGCCAGCCCCTGCATAACGTGTCGCCGGGAAGGGTTTTCGATGCCGTCAGATTGTTGGTTCGGTTCGTTCTTAAGATCTTTGCCGTTGTCTTCTTTTGTCATGGCCATGCCCTCAATTGGAAATGCTGCGAGGATCGCGCTTCACCATCCGGCGAAGCTCGTTCACGAGTTCAGATTTTATGTGGGCCCACTCCGCGCGCTCTGAGGCTGTGATCGATACATCCTCCAGCAGCTCGGAAGCTTTCTTCAGGTCTTCGACGACCTCTTTGAGCAACGCATCCGTTTCGATACGCGCTGACACCGCATCGGACAGTTCTGGAATCTCTTCTGTCTGGTCCACTGCCACTGGATAAATCCCGGCTCCCACTATCTATTCTCACATCGAGATGAGTGCGGTTGACCGTGCAGGCCAAGTGAGTCACCGTGAGTTGGGGGTGAGTTTGCCTTGAACAAAGCTAGTGAATTGCCGATAGATCAACATGTTGAGCAGCCGTCGCCGGATCTTGTCCGGGAAGCGCTCGAGCGCGTTGTATCGAGCGATGAGTTTCAAGCTTCGCCCCGTCTGCAACAATTTCTTACATACGTAGTCGAGGAAGCTATCGCGGGTCGTGGTCCCCAGATCCGAGGCAAAGCTATTGCTGTAGAGGTCTATGGGCGACGCATTGATGGCAGTGGCGGCCAAAACCTCGTTCGCGTCGAAGCAAGGCGACTACGTCGGCTATTGCGCGAGTTTTACGAAGATCAATGGGACGGCGAAGGTGTTCGCATTTTTGTTGATCCTGGCGGATACAAGCCTCGTTTTTCATACAAGCCTACAATTGAAGACGGCGTATCAAATGCATGGAACGGTGATGAGCCCGGCGGGCGTCGGCGTTCGCTGCGGCTGCTACCAGTTGGATTGGGGGTCTTCGCAGTAGTCGTTGTGCTTGGCATCTGGACGAGCCAAAAAAACACAGAAGTACCGCCAACGGCTCAATCCATTGAACAAGCTGAACGTGCAGCACTTGGTGAGCAATCTTTGACAAGACTTCAGGCGGCCAACCTTGCAGATCAAGCCCGAGGCATGTTTTTTCCCGTTTTTGACGTCAAGCGCCAGCAAATCGCACTGGGAATGTTCCAGCATGCAGCCGAGCTCGACCCAGCACTCTCCGATGGCTATGCGGGATCGGCACAGGTTTTGGCGACTCTGGCCATGCTGTCCCCGGATGAAACGCAAAGAAACTATCTGTTAGGTCAAGCTTCCGAACTATCTGAAAAGGCCCTTGAATTGTCCCCTGCTGATGCGTGGGCAAATGGCGCAAATGGTTGGGTGTTGGCTGTCTATAACCAGCCAAACGAGGCTTTAAAATACGCCCGAATGTCCGTCGAATTGGGGCCGAAGGACGGCCATATTCTCGATCTTGTTGGTATCACTGCCATAGTTGCCAATGCCCCGGAACTTGCTGCCGAAGTCAGCAACCCGGAAAGAACCAGGTCTGGATCGGGTAGGTTTGGTGCGAGAAACATCTGGGGCGTGTCGCAACTTATGCTCGGGAATTACGAGAGTGTTGTCGAAGCCTTTCAGGGGGCGCCAGCTGCCGGAGCGCCGGTTAGTGCCCCTTCGCTCTTATTCCAAGCCGTCGCGCAAGATCAGTTGGGAAACACGGAAGACGCACAACGGCTCATTGCAGAAATGCGCAAAACGTGGCCCAAGTTTCCGTCTGAGTTTCTCGCTTACAGGATATTCAACAACGACAACGCTACGCGGAATTTGATACTGGAAACACTTAGCAAGTTTTGACAAACGGCCGATTAAAACGACAATGATGTGCGTCTAAAAGCTGACGTTTAAACTAATCATGGAGGTTGCCTAGCAATAAACCTTAGTCCTCACTTTGATTGACCGATGTCGGCCCAAAAGAGACTTTCGCGGTAGTTGTTTGTTGCGGTGTTTGCAAACCCACACAGCCGCCTTTCGTCGCACCTGCTCGTATTCGATAGTGGCGACGGCCTTAAGTGCGGCCAAAGCAGCCGTCTAAAGCATGACACCTAAGAACAAATCGCAACCCGCAACTGGCGTTCGCGACCAGATTTTGCAAGTTCGCAAAACGCGAGAACAAGAGTTTTCAATGTCGCTTCGAACCTTTGCTGTACTAAGTTTTCGAATTGACCTGACTTGACGGCAAGGTTGCCTGAACGATCAGGCGACGCACTATTTTCAAGATGTTGCGAGAACTTGATCCGCGATCCAGTCGAACACAAGCCTGGGACCTCGGCCCGAGTTGGTGTAGTTCCGAGACATCACATAACCGGCATCGCTGAAAACGAGATCGTCCGTAACGGTCACAAGAGAACCCTTGCTGAGCAGATCATCAATCAATCCAATCCAGCCTAATGCAACGCCTTCACCTGACAAAGCGGCCTGGGTGACCATGTCGTAGTTGTTGAAGCTAATGTAATTTTTCTTTCTTTCGCCCGTTACGCCTAAGCTATCAAACCATCCTTGCCAGGTTTGCCACGCCGCGGTTGCGGGTTTTGACAGACTCAAAAGTTGAACATTGAGCAAGTCTGCAGGATTTTGGATTGGCCCGATCTTCTCTAACAGCTGAGGACTGCAAACAGCGGCGACAACCTCTTCCAAGACCAGTATTTCATCAGGTTTGATCTGGTCTTTGGGCGCAACATGAATGCGAATGTCGCAATCGGTATCATCTAGACTGGGCGGCACATTTGAAGCCAGAATCTGAAACTCAATTTCATCCCCGATTTCCTCTCGGAGATAACCAAGACGAGGCAGCAACCAGAATGTTGAGAACGCAAAATCGGCTGAGATTCGAACACTGGGTTTAGTTTTGCGTTCCAGCAAAGAGTTTACCGCATAGTTCATCTGCGTCATTGCTGGTCTGACCACATTCAAAAGCCTCAAACCCTCGTATGTCAGTGAGACGCCCCGGTGTTCCCTTTTGAAGAGGACGACACCCAGATCAACC
This sequence comes from Ruegeria sp. B10, assembly GCF_056539825.1. Classification (NCBI taxonomy): domain Bacteria; kingdom Pseudomonadati; phylum Pseudomonadota; class Alphaproteobacteria; order Rhodobacterales; family Roseobacteraceae; genus Ruegeria; species Ruegeria sp. B10. The sequence goes on along the minus strand of NZ_JBQFVP010000007.1, from coordinate 30,851 downwards.
TCCAAACCCCTTATCCGTTGAGAGATAGAGGATTGCGTCAACCCGAGAGCATCTCCCGCACTCGTAAAGTTTCCATGTTTTGCGACCATTTCGAACGCATAAAGCGCAACGAGGTTCCGGCTTAGATTGGTATTAACTCTGCTAATGTCATCCATAATTACTCAGCTACTGCAAAAGAAAGAAAAATTATACCAAAAACTATGCCAATGGGCGCGAGTGCAGCCCTGTGAAAGAAACACGGGAGCCAATGATAACAAAACAAAGTCGCGGCCAAAAGCTCGGATAGCCATCCGACTAACGACATTCACATGCGTACGCTGGCTCAAAGAAGCTTATAATTTCAGAGAGCTCTAACTCTCCGGACCCATTGAGGTTGACGACGCAATTTGCGTGCATCGTTGGGCTCATTGGTTTCTCGGCAATATCGGCTGTCGGACTAAGACTAGCAGACAGTCTCACTACAATATCCAAAACAGGGAGAAGTTGACTATGGCAATAAAGCCACCTCTTTCCGAACTTCCGATTAAGACCGCTGATAACGGTTTTTATCGGGGGTTCAGTGTAAACGTCACGGTTATCAGTAAGATCATCATCAGTTTGTTGGTCGTCTGGTGCATCGTTTGGCCAACCCAGGCCGGCAGGATCCTTGGCGACTGGAACGCAGCTATTCTGGCTCAGTTTGCTGCTTGGTACATCTGGGTCGTAACCGGATTTGTTATCGTCTGTATTGGTTTGGCCATCTGGCCAGCTGCGGGACGTTTGAACCTTGGTGTCGAAGGTGAAAAGCCGGAGTTCTCAAATTTCTCCTGGTTCTCGATGATGTTCGGTGCAGGGATCGGTGTTGGGATGTTGACCTGGGCGGTTGCAGAACCCGTAGCCCACTTCAAGAACAACCCTTCAGTTATTCAGGGGGTCACTACAGCTCTAGATGCCGACAATGTACGCACCGCTTACGTGTGGTCCTACCTACATTGGGGATTGGGCGCTTGGGCGTGCTACGCGATTGCTGGTCTTGCACTGGCATTCTTCAGCTATCGCCGCGGGCTTCCGCTAACGATCCGCTCATCCTTGACACCACTTTTTGGCAAAGCACTGTCGGGCAACCTTGGACACCTGATTGATATCGTTGCCGTTGTTGCGACAATCCTCGGTGTGGCACAGACCTTGGGATTTGGTGTCGAGCAATTTGTGGCAGGTCTGACCCGTATCGGCATTGGTGGATTGGCTAACGCAGACGGGTCAGCCACAACGTTGGGTATCATCGTCGCCTTGCTGGTCATTATGGGTGCCTCAACGCTGTCGGCTCTGTCCGGTGTGGGTAAAGGTATTAAGTGGCTGTCAAACATCAACATGGCTTTGTCGATCTTCCTTCTGGGATTCTTCATCCTGTTCGGAGCGACATTCTTTGGCGCCAAGGCCTTCTTTGTCGGCATCTGGGACTACTTGATCGCTTTGCCGTGGCTCAGCTTCAATGTTTACGCCTCAGATGGCGTTGAGGGCTCCGAGGCTTTCCTATTAGCACAGTGGCAAGGCTGGTGGCCGGTGTTCTACTGGGCTTGGTGGATCGCGTTCGCACCCTTCGTCGGGTTGTTCTTGGCTCGCATCTCGCGCGGTCGGTCCATCCGTGAATTTGTGCTGGGCGCAATGATCGTACCCTCGCTTATGTGCTTTGTCTGGTTTGCGTGGGCCGGTGGTACGGCCATCGATCTGGAACTGAATGGCGGTGCGAATGGCGTGATTCTGGACGCAGCCAATGGTGACAAGATCTTTGCCATGACTACGTACATGCTCGCACCAATAGCGGAGTTCCTTGCTTGGGCAATGGCAGTAGTGATCGTAGTCCTTTTGATGACGTTTCTAGTAACTTCCGCTGACTCGGCAGTCCTGATCGTGAACACAATCAACGCCGCTGGTGACGAAGGGCCCAAGGCTCGCCCGCACATCATGTTCTGGGGCGCAGCGCTGGCATTGGTTGTTGGCGGTTTGCTAATCTCTGGTGGAACAGGGGCAATCCAGACAGCCATGGTAATCGGCGCACTACCTTTCTCTATCGTCATGGCGCTGATGTGCATCGCGTTGATCAAAGCGATCTGGAACGACGGGCGCCGCGAAGCTGCCGGCATCGCATCAACGATTGATCCAGAATCATCGACGATGCCAGCCGAATAAAATTCGCTTAGCCAACAGTGACCCTGGGACGTTCCTAGGGTCACAAATTTGAAGGCAGCCCATACAGAAATCCATCAGAAGTTGAGGTTTTTGCACTGTGCGTTGACTGGTTGATCAAAATCAAAAATACGATTTTGAATAAACTTGGCTACGTCAGCTTTCGAGCACTACCAGCATTGATTCACTGTGTAGCATTTCGCACTTTGAGCTCTTTCCAGACCTCGGAGGCAGCGCAACTTCGAACCATACAACGCTACGTCGACCGGAACTCATCGCCACTTTCAGACATTTTTCAATACAGAAGGTCCTGCGTTGCAGCGTTCCCAAAACGGACCTTGGCTGGCTGCAGAGAAAGTACTGGTCTTCGTTCAGATATCTTTAATTATGACTGTTAAGACGCAAGTTACTCACGTCTTTCAGACCACCCCCTTCTGAATGAAGTCGGCGCTTCGCCGTAGCGTTTCTTGAATCGTGCTGTAAGTTGCGTCGCGCTGCTAAAGCCGGTAGCTGCCGCGATTTCCGCGACCGCCATCTCGGTTTCGCTGAGCAAAGCGTAGGCCCTGGAAACACGCAGTTCAATGTAGAACTGGACAGGCGAAGTTTCGACATACTTTTGGAAGAGACGCTCTAACTGGCGACGAGATATCTGCACGGCTTCTGCTATTTCAGAGATATCTAACGGCTCTTCCAGGTTTTCTTGCATGATCTGCATCGCGTTGATCAGGTACTGATTGCGACTACCCAAAGCGACCGAAAAGGCTGATTTCTGGAGCGTTTTACTATTATTGGACCGAAAGTGGATGCACATGTCCGAAACGATGACCGCCAAGTCATTTCCGAAATCGGATTCGATCATGTCCAACATCATGTCGGTTGCAGCATTTCCTCCGCCGCACGTCATGAGGTCATTGTCGATCTCATACAGGTTTGACGATGGCTCTAAGTCATCAAAATGTTCGATGAAAGCAGGGTGGTTTTCCCAATGCAATGTGAACCTTTTGCCTGACAGAACTCCGGCCTTGGCAAGGGCGAAAGCCCCTGTGCAAATACCACCCAGATTACACCCAAAGGTTCTTTGGCGGCGGATCCACGACAGGACCTTAGGGTTCGTACTTTCTGCCGGTTCAATACCCGAGCAAACAAACAGCCGCGATGATCGCGGTAGGTTGTGCAACGCAAAATCCGGTTTAATTTCAACCCCATTCGAACAAGAGACCGGATTTCCATCTTCAGTGATCAGAAACCATCTATACAGTTCTTTGTTTGTGACCTGATTAGCGATCCTCAGAGGTTCCAATGCGGCGCTAAAAGCCAGCATGGTCAGCTTTGGCAGCAGCAGAAAATAGATTTCCTTGGCCGGCCCATCATAGTCAATGCGATAGCTGGCCGCGCCCTTTGGGACAAAGTTTCTCGGGTCCATACGCTCTCCTCCAAGTATCGACCAAGGCGGATGAAGGGCACCAACACCTCATTTGGTGTTGGTGCAGAAGGATTAGGCACTCATCTGTGCAACAGGTTCTCCGCTTTCCTCCCAGGAGCGGACTTCTTCTTCGCTTGCTTTAGGCGAAAAGAGCCCTGTCATGGCATAGAAGATACCGATGACTGGTGACAGCCAGCAAGCGAATGCAAGCGGAATATACAGCAGGTTTTCGAAGTTGCCGTCTGCGATACCCAAACCAAGCGCCGTGATGACAAACGCGCCACCTGCATTCCACGGGATCAGAGGGGACACCAGCGTTCCGCCTTCCTCGACCGCCCGGGACAGGTTCAGTGGGGAATAGCCCATCGCTCGATAGACCGGTGCATACATCCGCCCTGGCAGTGCAATTGACAGATAGGGGTCACCTGCAACAGTGTTGGTCGCGACAGAGGTCAAGATGGCCGAGGTTTGAATTCCAGCAAACGTTTTCACCTTCGAGATGACAACTTTGATGATCGCCTGAAGGCAACCGACACGTTCAAGCGCTCCGCCAAACCCCAAAGCCAGCAGCACCAGTGAAATCGTCCACATCATCGACTGAATACCCCCGCGGTTCAGCAGGGGATCGATCTCCGGAACCCCAGTATCGATCGAATAGCCGCTATTGGCGAAGGTGAACGTCTCATGCAGTCCAGCCCCCTGACAGAAGATAGCCATGATGCCGCCCGAAACGGCGCCTGCAAACAGTGACGGGATCGGAGGTTGTTTCATGACTGCCAGCACGATGACCAGAACGGCTGGAAACAGCATGATCGGCGAAATCCAGAACGCGTCATCCAGTGCCGTCGTGATTGCATGAATGCGGTCAAACGATACCTGTGACGTGTCAATCAGAGTGAAGCCAACGACAAAGTAGATCACGAGTGCAATCAGCATCGAAGGAACGGTGGTTGGAAGCATATTCCGAATGTGATCGAACAGATTGGTTCCTGTCACGGCTGGTGCCAAGTTCGTCGTGTCCGATAGAGGTGAGATCTTGTCTCCAAAGAATGCTCCGGAGACGACCGCCCCCGCTGTCCAATACATTGGAATACCGAACCCCGCACCGATCCCCATCAGCGCTAAACCGACAGTGCCTGTCGTTCCCCACGAAGTGCCCAATGAAACGGAGACAATGGAGCAAAGGACCATTCCAGCGGCGAGGAAAAGTTCAGGCGACAAAATCTTGAGACCGTAGTAGATCAGCGTTGGCACAGTTCCGCTCGCGATCCACACACCGATTATCATTCCCACTGTGATCAGAATCGAAACTGAAGGCAGTGAGATATTGATAACGTGGAAAACGCCCTCTTCGATATTGGGCCATTTGTGACCCAACATGAGGCCAACGATGCTGGTGATCGCGATCCCGAATGCCAACGGGATATGCGGGGTAAAGTCACCGAAATAGAATAATTGCAGCCCAAGCACACACAGAGTCAGCACTATTGGCGCAAGCGCCAGCAGCAAGCCGGGCTGCCGCATGTTGTCTTCACTCCCAGACATATGGGTCTCCTCCTTTAGATTGGTCCAGAACCTTGATGATCTGCGGAAGAAACCAAGTTTGGCGGTGTGAGACTGTCGGTCAGAGCGTACATCTTGTTAAAATTTGCGACATTCAAGCGGCGGATTTCGGCGTCTTCGAATGAACTGAAGACCGGCAATTGCGATCACGCCAAATAATTTTGCTGCGTTTGGGCCGTCTCACCGCCTTCATTGGGGCAAATAGCAAACTTTGCTCGAGTTGGAGTGGTTCTGTTAGTCATGGTCCTTTCCGTACCTTCACCCCATAGTCCCCGTGCCGCAGCACGGCGCATCGAACTTGTCGTTCGCAACGAGCGCAAAATCAAAGCCTGCCTGAACTCGCTAAATGCGGAAAAAACGGCCCGCCGTAATGGCTTTCTTGAGGTAGAGGCAGACCGAAGTAACTCCGTTCATTCCAGTATGAAAACAACGCGCAATGTGACGCAAAGATCGTTTCAACGGATGCCACTGAACGAACTAAAACTTCAAGATTTTTGCGCAACAATATAGCGGCTTTGGAGCATTGAGGCTTGATCAGACGTATAGAGGATATCGAAGCCTGCGGACGCAATCTTCCTCTCAAGCACTGATCCAGACACAAAATGCACAAATGGGGCTTTACCAAGAGCCTGCATGATTGGGATCGCGACCCGACTGATCATCGTATACTTGAAACCACCGCTCTCAGGGGCGCAAACGGTTTTGGATATGAAAAACCCACCGGGTTTTGTAAGTGCGGAAATGTGCTCAAGCGCTTGGTCCAAATCGGGCAGGAGATGAAGCAAATTGTGCGCCAGGACCGCATCGTAGGACCCTTCGTCAAGACCGTGCTCAAGAACTTCAGCCACCTTGAAAGTGACATTCTCCAATCCTTCTTTCGCACGCTTCTCTTCGGCAATCTCGATCATGCCCGGAGCGAGATCCGTCGCGGTGATATTGGCAACATGCGGTGCAAGCAGCAGCGCCGTTGAACCCGTCCCGCACCCGATTTCCAGTACGTTGTCGTCCGCTTTCAGGTACGATTTCGTAATCTCGAGCGTTTTCAGATACCCTTCCATGTTGCGGATTGGGTCTGCCGCGTACTTTTGCGAGATTTTGCTCCAGAACGCGGCATCTTTGGACAAAGCAGCCATTTCATTGCTCTCTTACAAGGTTGTTACCGCATCCCTTACTTCCAAACAATCATTTATGGAATTGCCACAATCTGCAGAACTGTTATGCATAAATGCATGAACTGGAACGCCATCAATTTCGACTGGAACCAAGCACGGTCCTTTCTTGCGACAGCCGAAGAAGGCTCATTTTCCACAGCGGCGCGCGTTCTTGAGCAAACTCAACCCACTGTCGGCCGTCAAGTTGCTGCACTGGAAACGGCGCTTGGCATCACCCTGTTTGAAAGAGTCGGCAAGTCGCTAAAGTTGACGACAGCTGGCGCCGAGCTTTTGTTGCATGTCAGAGAAATGGCGGATGTGGCAAACAGGATTTCTCTTACTGCGACAAGCCAGTCGCAAGCTGTTGAAGGGCAAGTCAGGATTACTGCATCCGATGTGATGTCTGCCTACCAGCTGCCACCGATACTGAAAAAGATTCGACTTGCAGCACCTCGACTGGAGATAGACATCGTTGCTGCAAATGACATACGAGACATACAGCGACGTGAGGCTGATATCGCGATCCGACATGTACGCCCAACTCAGCCGGATCTGACAGCAAAGCTTGTCGCCGAGGCCAGCGCCCATTTTTACGCGGCACCTTCGTATCTTGATCAGGTCGGACGGCCTAAAAATGAAAATGAACTTGCGAAATTGGACTTTGTCGGGTTCGGGGACATCGACACGATGATCGGCTTTCTCGATCCGGCGGGCATTCAGGTCACCCGAAAAAGCTTCAGGATTGGCTCACAAAGCGGGATAGTATCCTGGGAATTGGTGCGCCAAGGGTTTGGCATAAGTGTAATGTCGGATGATGTGGCTGCCTTAACGCCGGGTGTGGAGCGCGTGCTTCCCGACCGCGAGCCGTTTAAGTTCCCGATTTGGCTGGCGACGCATTCGGAGTTACATACTGCACGAAGGATCAGGTTGGTGTTTGATCAACTGGCGGACCAACTAAGCGCAGGGACCATCAGGTAATCTGGGAGTTCGCTTTATGTCACAGGCTATTCCAACGCTTCACTTGCTATGCGGCAAAGTTGCTTCGGCGAGATACTCAGGAACCGCCCCACGTACAACGGCGTGAGCCCGTCCGACCCGCTGGAACCGGGCTAAGGCGGCGGGCGTCGAGGACGTGCTAGCCCCGGAGGCCATCGAACTGGCCGTCGCCGTCGAGGACGAACTGGAAACGGTTGAAAAGAAGGTGCGAGAGCAAAGGGTTAAGACCCGGTGGGATCGGGTGCGCAACAGTGCTCACAGCGTGTTCGTCACCGAGGAGCGGCAGGAGCCTGACGACAAGGTGGTGGTAAACACCAGCGACCCGAATGCTCTTATGGACATGATTCCAGAACTTGAAACCTTGCTGGGTGAAGCGCACTTGGGTCTCTCCTACGGCGGCATCGGTATCGCCATTCGCAAGGCGCGCTCGGCCTACCTCGCCGTCAAACGGCGCAACAAACAGGGCAACGACATTAAGGCGAGGACGGCAAACCGACTAAGGACCCGACCCCCATCGTCAGCACCGGGGGCATCACGGCGAGCCATATGTTGGGTCCGCTCCACAAGGTCGCGTATTTCCAGAGCGTAAGGCGCACGAATAGCGGCATAGCCCAGACGCCGGTGTTCACCCCCACCGGCCTCGCAAGCAAAATGGCCAAAACCGCAGGGGCGGCACTGCCAATCCTGAAGGGTGTGGTGGTGTTCCCGGCCATGCACGACGGCCAATTTCTGTTCGGCTCCGGATACCACGAACCCTCGGGGCTGTGGCTGGAGACTGGCGAGCTTGACATCGAGGTGTGTGACGACCCCCACAAGGCCGTCACGTTCCTAGCCACGAGTAGCTGTGCGACTTCCCATTCGAAACGGGGGCGGACTTCGCCGCCGCCCTGATGCTGGCCATCTCCCTGTTGCATACCAAAACCGACCTCTACGGGTCGACAATTTCGCTCTTTGCTATGACAGCGCCCAGCGCTGGTATTGGCAAGTCCATCCTGCTTGATCGCGTCAACTGCACCGTCACAGACCAAATCGCCGCAATGACGTCGTTGCCCGAAGACCGGGAGGAACGTGAAAAGCTCATCACCAGTGTGACAATGGAAAGCGCGCCGCTGCTGGCCTTCGACAACGTCACCACCGGCTCGACCATCGGCAACAGCTACCGCGACCCACACCAACTGGTCACGCCCCGCATCTGGAATGCGCGGGTGTCGCAGCTTTCCAAGACCCACTCCGGGCCGACAGGTATAGTCGGTTGCCCTGACCGGAAACAACATCCTCTTGGCGGGCGACACGGCGTCCCGCGCCGTTAAAATCCGCCTCGTACCACGCAGATTTTAGAATATGACCCTTCGCGACTTTAAGCATCCGGACATTCTGAAGTGGACTCGCGACAACCGGGGGCGAATCCTCGGCGCATTCGCCTGCATCGCCACCGCCAAAGTGCCCTCCGTAAAACCCATTAGCCGATTCCCTTATTGAGAAAGTGCAGTCGCCGGACCGGTGCTGAACGTGGGCGAAGCGCCGGACTTCTTCGTGCCGTGGGTCGAAGCCGGTGAGGCGGACGTCATGGGGAACGCACCAACCGGCCTGGACGACCTCCTGATGTCCGTTACCCTGATCGATGTCAACGGGATGATGCAGCCGCCCGAAGGTGACTGGGTCAAGGCAACTGCAATCATTGAACATGTCGATCCAAGAATTTTTGATAGGGCGTTTGCAGGGAACAAGAGGCCGTCCGCACAGGAATTGACCGGATGCCTGCGCCGCAACCGCGACCCCAAGGTCGACGACGCCTACACACTCCGCGCCAACCGCATGAACCTCGGGAATCGCGCAAAGCGACAGACCAGATGTCCGTTTCGAATGGAACGGACGAAAGATGCACCGGAAATCAGCGAAACCACCCGCGTTTTCTACGTGAATCCGCTTCGGGGCGAAAATGAGGGGAAAAGTTAAGTTGTTAGTGTGAAGGGAATATCCAACGTGCCAACAAGTACGTCAAAGTCGTGTGTAGGATTTAAGTGAGATAATCTTAAAAAGCACATTGAATATATAGTAGTAAACTAGAGGATGCAGGGTCAGAACACTTTGATACCCTTGGTCACACCCGCGCCAGCGGAAACCGCTTATGAACCGCCACGAACGGTGCAAACATGCCGCTTAAACGCGCCGCAGCGATGTAGTCACGATAGAGGCGATGCCCCTCATAGTTGAGTTTTTGCGTGGTCAGCACGCGGCAGCGCAGATTGTCACTATGGTTTTGCGCAATCTGGACAAATACGGGCATTCCTGTGCGGTCTACGAAAACCGACGGGCACTACAACCTGCGCCATATACTCTCGCTCCGCATTCGTGAGAAAGCGCCGTGACCGGATACATTTCGGGGCAAACTGAAACGAGTGTATCCAGCAATAGGGCGTACAGTGCGACAGCAACGCTGACGTAAAGAGCGTGCGCGAGATGTGGCCTGCGTCATTCGACACGCGAAACCCAAAACCAATGGCGAGCAAGATACACAAAGAGAGCGACCTGGTACCAGCATGCAGTGAGGCTTCGTCGATCGAGAGGCAGGCGTCGGAGTGAGTTTTGTCAGGCCAAGCAAAATCCCGAAAATACAACCCAACCCCGACAAAATCACAGTGGCCAGTGGAGCGCGGCCTCGGCACGCCACGTCACCCCTCTCAAAAATTTCTCGATTTTTTCGTATTGCGTCTTGCGCAATTTTTTTTCGGAACACAGAACTTCAGACAACGGAAGGCTGACCGCGCATAGCAGTATGGCAGTAAGGTTTACGGTGTTTCCTAGCGCCCTCGGCGGTCAGGTAGCCAAAAGCGGTGACGTCGAACGGCTGCTTCCATTGCTGGAGAAGACTGAACTTGTGCCTGCTACATAGCTTTCGTTCGTAGAATCTCTAAGGACGAAGATACAAATGCGTGATAGTTCCTGATCATGGCAACGAAATCTGCGCGAAATCAAACGCCCATCCCTTACGCATTCGCCGCTATCGGTGTTCTTTTTGCTTCAATCTGTTTCGGGCTGGTTCCCTACTTTAGCCGCAGCCTGACCGAACAGGGCGTCGCACCCTATGCGGTCGCATTCTACCGCTACATTGTTGCGGCGCTTCTTCTGCTTCCTGTTCTCATCGTGCACCGAAAAGAATGGCGAGAGATCACTTGGGGTCTTTCCGCTGGCGCCGTAATGGGACTTGGTTGGATCGGGTATGTAATGGCGCTGGAGAAGTTGCCCGCATCGACAGTGGGTGTGCTTTACATGACCTATCCGGTGTTCACCTTAGTTATTGCTTGGGCTGTGTTTGGCGATGCACCCACGCGACGCGCCATGTTGGCCGCTGGTCTGATTGTGGTGGCAGCTGTCATTGCTGGCTCGCCTGCGTCAGTGGCTACAAAACACCTACCAACGCTGCTGCTATCCCTTGCCGCTCCATTTGGGTTTGGCTTCGGAATCTGCGTCCTGGTACACAGGTTGTCACGGATTGCGCCGTTGGCACGTATCGCGTCAGTTTCTCTGGGGTCTGTACTGGGCCTCGCGCCGCTTATACTTGGTGCTGAGGTTGGAGAGCTTCTCCCAAGGGAACAATCCGATTGGCTTTTCATTGTTGGTATTGGTCTGGTTACAGCTTTCGTGCCCCAGCTTATTTACACGATATGCTCACCTGTTATTGGAGCTTCCCAAACTGCGGTCGTAGGAAGCATCGAATTGCCCACGATGTTTGCCGTGGGATATCTTGCTTTTGGCGAAGCCATCACTTTTCCTCAAGCTTTTGCATGTGCCTTAGTGCTGGGCGCAATCGCGATCACAAGAAGTAGAAAGACGCGCACCGTATCTACCGTGCTCGCAAAATCGCCGAGGCGGTAGTATTGGGTTCGAAGGCGACATACGCCGGCATTAGTACAATGCCCATTTTCGGTTGGCCTGATTTGACTGGTCCAGTTTGATTGTGAGTGCATGACTGGTCTCAGGTCCATCGGGGCGAGAGTTTGCCATGCTTCTCATTTATTTCTTCTCGAAACGGTAAACGCCATCCCAATCGGCCGGAGCTTCAAACGCCAAACTGCTGCAACGTTCGACAAAGACATCTACAAGAAGCTTGTTGGCTGCGATTTCTCGATGCCTCTGTAAGGCATGTAATGCTTCAGTCCATTTTCCAGACTGATACAGGTCATAGCATGCACGCCATTCTTCGAGTTCGCGTTTTTTGGCTGCGCTCACCAAAATACCACTCTCATCATCTTTTTCCGCTACCAGTTCAAAGATGCGACTAGGAAAACTAGTCCCGGCAGGCACGACAAAGTCAATTTCGCGCAGCACAAACTTGCTCTCGACATGAACGGCCACATCCGACGATACGAGAATTCTTGTGCCGTATACTTTATTCAACCCTTCCAGTCTGGAAGCAAAGTTAACGGCAGCGCCGAGCGCAGTGTATTGCAATCTTGAGAGAGACCCGACGTTACCGACCACTACGCGACCGGAGTGTAGGCCGAAACGTGTGTGCAACGGACGTAATGGTAACGCTTCGTCACCAGAATTGAGTTTCGCCTCAGCCTGCAAACAAGCCAAAGCTGCTCGGCAAGCATGAACAGGGTGATCGATATCATCGATCGGAGCATTCCACAGAGCCATAATGGCATCGCCAATATACTTATCCACGGTACCCTGATTACTGGATATCTCTTTTTCCATCGCTTCGAAATACTCGGACAAAGCAGGCATCAGAACTTTGGGTTCAAGCCCCTCGGTTTGGCGCGTAAAGCCTTTGAGGTCAGCGAACATAAGTGTCACGTCGCGCGACTCTCCGCCAACGCTAATTCTCTCTGCTTTTGAAAGGATAGAGCGAACCAGCTCCTTCGGTACGAACGCACCGAAACTCGACAATCCAGCTTTCATACTCGCAACGGCAGCCCCGAGTTCGGCGACTTCCTGAATATTTGATTTCAGGTTCAAGTTTTCACTCAATTCAAAGTTACTGACTTTTCTCGCTTCCGTTGCCACGCGCACAAGATTTTTGCTCAACAGACGGGCGACAACAAAGGTAAATGAGACAGCCAGAACCAAAGCAAGTACGCCGATTTGCATGGCGCGAGTGGTGTTTCTTTTTATTTCTCCGATAAACTCATCTTCCGGCACTATGAGCCCGAGCGTAGGTTGGGCACCGAAGACTTCAGGGATTGGCATCACAGATGCGATATAGTTTCTTTCATCGGATGCTGGAGCTATGCGGAAAAAATCCTGCTGACTGGTTCGCCATTTATCAATGACACTGTCAATAATTTGGCTACGACCTTCAATTGACTCGTTCGTATTGGAATTCACGAAGCGCGGCTCTCCACCTTCGGACCGCGTGCTGGTGTACGAAAGTAGGCGACCTTCGCGATCTAGCATGAAAACCAAACCATGATCGCCAATCCTGATATCATCTAGAATTTGCGAAAGAGCCGATATTGTGATGTCGAGCGCAACGACGCCAAGCAATTTACCTTCGTCGTCAACAACGGTTTTTGAAAACGTTGCACCTAGACGCCCTGTGCTCTCAAACTGATAAAGCGGCGAAACGTAAACGCCGCTTTGCTCCAACGCCCCGCGATACCAAGGGCGTGTTCGAGGATCGTAGACAGTGGTTCCACTAAGAAATGGTGTGGCCAACGAACGGCCATCCGACCAAAAGTAAGTCTCGACCCGCTCGCCAAATTGTTCGGAAATTATCCGTTGAACGCGATCTACTCCTTCCGGCACAGGCAAGGCGCTCGTTCCAAAAGTTTTCCAGTGTGGTGGGAGGTTTATATTCTGAAAAAAATCTCCGGATTCTTCCTCGCCAAAATACAAGCCATAGTAGTGCTCATTGCCTTGCATCTGCGAATAGAGCACGTCCAAACCTGCACTTGAGCCAGCATAGTCCGTAAATTTGGAAAGAAAGACGGATGCAGAAGATACGACACTTCCCGCTCCGCGTATCACGGTTAGCATCTCATCGACTGATTGACTTCTGGCCTCGGCCATCCGCTCTTTCGCTGTACGAATGGCGAGCTCTTTGTTGCCAAAATAAAGAATGGCAACAAGCATGGTTGTTACGGCTAACGTGAGGAACGTGAATAACGTCGCAACGCCGATATGGAGACGTACTTTCATACCCTTAATTAGTCAAAATGTAACAATAGAAGTCCAGTCGCTCATTGCCTCACAAATGAGTATCTTGAGCACTTTGTTACCTGACGACACAAAGTTCTGGCACTATTGTTCTTTCTTGGCTTCTTCGGCGCTTTTGGCTCGCCCAAACCGAACGCCACTCAAACCGAATTATTTAAAAAACAGATAGTTATTGCTTGGTGCATTCACTTTCTGAGAACAGAGCGGGACATTTTGCCAACACCGCTCTTCAAGCCTAGTCATTCCGGAAATCCGGGTGGCCGACCCGAGCTGAACCCCGAGATGAGAAAGTTGCCTCAGTCGAAAGGCGAAACCGCTGTTAAACGGTTGAACGATCCATTGTCGATGGATGAACTCTTCAATCGCATTGATGGGAACGGCGAATTTGTATCGAGAAAACTCTCTGGCACGGAACAATTCGCCTTGTTGGCTTTAGCTCAGGACCGAGCCTTCGGACGAGCAGATGGTGTCAGCATTACACATACCCACAGCGGAACTGTCAGCATAAGCGTCAATCCACCACAGCAGCTAAAAAGACATCAGAGTCCGCCTTCCAGAGAGATTGGCTCAAGAGAAGGTGATTGAGGCAATTCTTGATGACGACGAGTAGTCTCTGACCATCACGTAGCTGCTGTCAGGTTTGGAGGCTTGGGTTTGTGCCTACGGGCCATGCGCCCGCGCACGTAAGGCCCCTCGATTTGACGAAGCTGCATATCATTTTTTAGCCAATGCGACCCTTTCCAAAAAATTTGGGGGACCTGCATATATGGGTAGCATTTTCGACGCCCGAGGGTTCAGGCTTTTTCTCGGCGTTGCCAAGTATGAGGACAGCAACACCAGCGGGCCGCACATGGGGTCTCGCGTTTGTTGGCGTAGCATCTTACGCCTGCCCGGATCGGTCAAAATTGTTCAGTTCGGAGTTTCTAAAAACCATAGGGCGCTCATTCAGTTGTCGTTGAGCCTACGCACCAGTATCAGAGACTCGTCGTTGACTGAAAGTAGCTATATTGGCGGAAGGTACGACGCGCCGAACTCGTACCCCCTCATTTACAATCGCAAACCCCATTCAAGACGCGCCGCACTTACCCGCTATCGAATCTGAATGTTTGAATTATGACAGTTTGGTGAAAGAGGCGTGGGAAGTTTGCTTACGTTACGGAAGGCACGTCAATGCTATCGTGGTTGCTTGAGGGCTTCGTTGGGTGACACGCCGAACCAATTAACCCCCTCACATCCAGTCGGAAAAACCAGAACGTTCTTAAATACAAGCATGTCACCCACGGTCAAAGGATCGCATTGTGGCGAAATTGTGTCCACGATTCATTGTGGAACTTTCCGTTTCGGACCCAGAAACAAATCGTTTCGCCGTAAAACTGGGCGATACGGGGTTTCCCCAATTTCAACCAAACAGCTTTGGTGTCACAGTAAGCCAGACTACACACACCTCCACTCACTCACGGGTGAGAAAAAGGGGCTGGTCCTTACCCCCTCGACCAGCCCCTCACATCACCAAGACCCTTAAGATTTCAAGATAAAGACAGCTTTAGTGGAAATTCGTATTTTGCTGCGATCCACTCGCAGGGCGATCGAAGACGCCAAAACGCACAACCTTGTCCAACTCTGGTCTTGTGCGTAGCCTTTGGGGCCATGTGCAACCTCTACTCCAACACCATCCCAGCCACAGCAATGCGCCAACTGTTTGACGTGACCGTTGAACTCGACACGCTGGGGAATGCAGAACCATTAGCAGCCATCTACCCAAAGCACTTAGCCCCTGTGGTCAGGAAAGGCGACGAAGGTAAGCGTGAGCTGGTCTCGCTGAATTGGGGATTTCGTACGACAAAGAAGTCAAAGAAAACCGGTGCTATTATCCAACTGGGTGCCTGGAATAACGCACGTGGTGACAAGGTGCGCTCAAACGGCTTGTGGAAACAGAGCTTTGAGGAGCGGCGTTGCCTCGTTCCGGTTAGTTCGTTCTGTGAGGCCCAAGGAAGAAACCCTGCCACCTACCACTGGTTCGCCCTGAAGGGCGATGAAGACCGCCCGCCACTCGCATTTGCGGGTATGTGGCAAACCTCGCGATACCAGGGCAAGGACGGGCCCGAGGAGGTTGAAACCTACACCGTCATCACCACGACGGCCAATGAACTGGTAAAGCCCATACACCCGCAGAGAATGCCCGCTATCCTCAAGCCGGAGGACTATGAGCAATGGATGGATGGCAACGCGGATGATGTATTTGAACTGGTGAAGCTCTAAAATTCAGATGAAATGCGTATTGTTCGAGCTGGTGAGCGCGAGAAATCGGATCCCGCTGGAAAATAGCCGTGAAAATCGTGTCCCATAGGCAAACTGGCGTAGATGTCTGCAAAGAGCCCGAAGTGGAAGTTCAACTAACCTTTGGTCGCTGACATGTTTCCCGTATAGCGAACTCGGCTAGAGCAATTCCGTTCGGTCGATACTAAACTGGTCTATCGCCTTTCACGGTCACACGTCGACCTTTACGCTCTGCGGGCCAATAGTCCCAGATAGCACGATGCATACAGCACCGGTTGTCCCAAAAGGCCATGTCGTTGAGCGACCACCTGAACCGGATTTGATAGTTGATTTGCTCTGCATGCTCGAAAAGCATGTTGAGGATCGCATCGCTTTCCTTGTCTGACATGCCCAAAATCTTTGTTGTAAATGTTCGGTTCACAAAAAGCGATTTACGGCCCGTTTCCGGATGAGTCCTAACGATCGGATGCACTGCTTCGGGGCAATCAATATCGCTGTCTTTTTGTCCCCGGTCGCTATAGCGGCCTTTGTAGATATGCTCTGAACTATGAAGCGCGGATAGTCCGTTGATCATATTTTTTATCGGCTCAGAAAGATCGTCGTAGGCCGCATACATATCACTGAACATGGTGTCCCCGCCGCAGGGAGGGGCGATATGGATTTGTAGCATAGTTCCAAGGGGCGGCGTCTCGTCGCAAGAGACGTCAGAGTGCCAGAACTCACCGTTGGCTACTTTGGAATTCTTCGTTGCATGGATTTCGAATATCTCTGGATATCCTTCCATTGTCGGGGCCGCAGGGTGCGCATGAAGCGGTCCAAAACGTTTTCCAAATTCGATGTGCTGCGTAGGCGGTATTTCCTTCTGCTCTTTGAAGAACAGCACCTGGTAGGTGTGAAAGGCGTCGCAGATCTCAGCAAACTGATCGTCAGGCACAGGCTGGCTCAAATCGACTCCGTAGATCTCGACGCCAAGGTTTGGAGCGAAGGGTTTGGCAACGATGGAAGTATAGGCGTTGGATTTGGGAGCAACCATAAGCACCTCTGGGTTTGATTTCTTTGGGCATGCTATGCGCAAGGTACACACCAATAAAAATGAACAAAAACGAAATTTCTTTGACTAATTGATGAAAAACTTTCACATATCGATCACGGATTAGGCGGTAGAGAGGTTATCGGAATGAGCATTCGGTCACTGCGAACTCTAATAGCAGTTCATCGACATGGTAGCTTCCGTGCCGCGTCAGAGGCTGAGCATCTAACCCCCTCGGCGGTCAGTCACCAGATGCGGAATCTGGAGGTCACGTTGGGGCTCGAATTATTTGACCGATCATCCAAATCGCCCAAACTTACTCATACCGGGCTAACGTGCGTGGGAGAGGCTGTTGCGGTGGTGGCCGCATATGATGGTTTGGCGGAAAGGGTGAAGTCGAACAACGAACTCTTTGGTGAAATAACTTTGGGTGCCGTTCCAACGACCCTGACTGGACTAGTGCCGATTGCGCTAGCGAGACTAAAATCCGTGCATCCGGATATCCATGTACGGATTGTTCCAGGTTTGACTAATCAGCTTTTGCTACAGTTAGACCGCGGGCAGATTCAAGCGGCGATCATTTCCCGACCAGATGTTCTGCCAAACACGTTGGAATTCTCTGAAATTGTATCCGAAAAATTGGTACTGCTTGTCTCGGGAAACACCCAAGATGTACCTCCGAAAGAACTGCTTGGTGCGTCACCGTTTATTCGTTTTACGCGTGATGCGGTTGTAGGAAGGCAAATCGAGACTTGGCTGCAAAGAGAAGGCATTGAAGTCAAAGACGCTATGGAACTAGAGAGCCTTGAAGCAATCTCAAGTATGGTGGCCGCTGAACTTGGCGTTTCAATCATACCAGACAGCCGCTTAGCTGCATATGACCACTTGCGTCTTAAAAGGATCCCCCTTGAACAGAACGGACCTAGGCGCATTGTTGGTTTGGCAAGTATGACCCCATCGCCTCACACTAAAATGGTCGACGCAGTTACGGTGGCGCTATTGGAAGCAGCAGATAGCCAACGGGTTTATTCGTGAGTTGGCACTCCATTTGGTATCCACAAGATGTTTTCGAACACTTGAACTAAGAAAACTGGAAGTCAAAATTGGGCTTGGGCCAGTCACTGGCATGCAATTTGGAGAAAAACAGCTTCGAGCCTACAGAGAGCACTCATCCGATGTCGTTGTGCTGTTCTCCAAAGTATCTTTGACACTAGCCGCACGTTAAATTCAGGGATGTAGAGGCAACGTACGACCGGAAGAACAGCATTGACGCTCTTAGTTTGCATTCTAGTTCGCTGGTATCCCTTGCAAAAAGCGGACTGCCTTTGTCATCTAACATTTTAACTTTACAGTCACTTGCGGTCCAAGAGTAAGGTACCCAAGTTGCTGGTTCGTCGGTAGTGAGTGACGTTGAACCAGTTTAGTCTGTACGGCTTTAAACGCTGTCTGAGTGGGGCCTCGCGTGCGCTAAACTATCCCCACCTCGGCCTCGCGAGGTTTCAGACGCCGCTTGAGGGGTTCCCGATGAACATAGTACCAGCCATCCAACCATCGCTGTCGGACGTCTTTTTCGAGCCCGAATTGACCATGAACTTCGACGTTTTCTGCTGATGAAACGTCCAAAAAGTCCACCTAAAGAATACCAGATTCTTATGCTTCGGGAGGTTAGGAGAAAAACGAATGGCGACTCGTGGTTATTGTCTGTGTAGTTAAACAAGCTGGGTCTACCACGGTGATCAAACATGGGCATGCTTTTGCCACTGCGATGACTGCAGTAGAAATTGCGCCGCGCCGGTGGTTTCTTGGTTCGGTGTGCCGATAGAAAACTTTGAATGGACTGGTGATAAACCACGCACTTTTGAAAGCTCCAAAGTCGTTTTTAGGCACTTCTGTGGAACTTGCGGGTCACCAATTGGGTTCGAAGCCGATCACTATCCAGGTGGTATGCACCTCTATGCTGCGTCGCTCGAAAGCTCGGAAAATTTCAAACCGTCTTTTCACGTCAACAACCAAAGCAAGTTGCCTTGGTTGCGAATGACTGATGATCTCGACGCGTTTGAAGGCACATTATTACAGACCCCAAACGACCCAGACGGATACGCCTGCGGGCCGCACCACTATTGTCGAATAGCATTGTCTCGCCCCCATCCGCGTTCGCCACGTGGCAGATCAGCAGGAACAGGCGCCTTCGGCGTCTGGTCTGCAAATCAGCCCTGATTTTCCCAAAAGGAAGTCAGGATCAATGAAATCGGTTTAGGTGCTAGATGAAGGAAGTGAGGCGAAAATGGCAAGGTTCTGTCGCTGGTGGCAGAACTATGTGTCGCCTTACAGTAAAACTGTCGGGCGACTCATAGTTTTGCCATTGGCACGCGGCCAAGTCATTGATTTTGAATCAACTGGATTTTCCTCGATGCACTAGTTTTGCCTTTTGCGACTCAAAGGTTTTCCATCGCGTTGGAGCAGAGTGATATCAGCCATTGGTCTCAGGTGCAGAGAAAGCCCAGAAAGAGCCCACAGCGGAAGTCTCTGATTTTGCGCTACGTGCGCACGCAGCATGAAAATCGTTGCATCTGCTAACCTCACAATATTACGTGGCGGTGGAGAAACTGGCTATCCTGGGCAATTGGAGCATATTTGTTTCTAAGTCGCAGCGAGAAATGACGCACCTAGACGCGGATTGATGCGATGTCCGCGAAGCGGAGGTAGCTTCCTGCGGTTTCGTCGCTACGACTGGCGACATGACGGGGGTTCTTCTGCTTGACGACAGTGCCAATACAAGCCTGCCTTTCACGCCCCGCCCGTCAGCCATTCAACGACCCGACGCACCTCTGCTCGGTACGCATGGCCGTCGCGCGTTTCGACAAAATATCCATGGGTTGGGGAGATATCCTCGTCAAATAGGCGGACCACACGACCTTCAGCAAGATCCTGGTCAATAAGCGGCGGCCAGCCGATCACCACGCCCTGTCCATCAGCAGCACCCCTTAGCAAAGTATTGGCGTCCTGAAAAATTGGTCCCCGCAGAGGCGAGTCGACCGCGACATTCATCGCCGCAAACCAATCTAGCCACCCCCAGTGATTTCTTTGATGCAGCAGCGGCAAGCGCTTCAAATCGTCAGGATGGCAAATGCCGGGATGCGCCTCGATGAAGGCCTTGGATGCAATGGCTGCAGGGCTCAACTCTAGCAGTTTGGTTGCCTTAGGGTCCGATCCTTCGATGCGGTCCCATCGGATGACGATATCGACGGTCTCGTTGGCAAAGGCACCTGGTTCGATGGATGGCAGAAATTCGAGTTCTATATTTGGGTGAGCTTGCCAGAATTCGCTCATCCTTGGCATCAGCCAACGTGCCGTGAAAATTGGCCCCACAGCCAGACGCACGACCTTGCGCGTACCACGGTGGAGCGTTCGAACGGCATCATCAAGTATCCCGAATGCCTGGCCTGTGGCCTTTGCCAATCTTGCGCCATCCTCGGTCAGAGCGACATCCCGTCCGTTGCGCACAAAAAGTTTGGTGCCCAACTGATCTTCAAGACCGCGGACGTGGTGGCTGATTGCGGTCGCAGTCACCGACAAATGCTCAGCCGCCGCTCGAAAACTGCCGTGCTGAGCAGCAGCGTCAAAGGCACGGAGGGCTGGTAACGAAGGTTTCATGACAATCATTCATTAGTTTTACTCATCCTTTGATGAGAAAGGCGCCTTTGTAAACTATACTTCTAGCTGCGAATGTTCAGTCGAGGAAACACAATACTCATGAGTTCATGGTTGAAGCCCGCCGCCGCCGAGGTCGCAAAGACCGCTTAAAGCAACCCACCGAGGACGAGGTGATTCACCCCGTGTGGCCCGGTGTCCTTGGTGGACGCCTAAAACCGTTGTTGCCGGATGAAGTGAAGCTGGTTGAAGAAGCGGCGTTTTCGCTATTGGCGACGCTAGGCCTGAGCCAAGCCATTCCGTCGATGATCGAAAAAGTCACCGAAGCCGGGGGGGGCTACACCAAGGAAGGGAGGTTGCTCTTTCCTGAAAAGCTCGTCCGATGGGCGATTGATGGGGCGCAGCATGGATTTACACTCTGTGGGCAAACGCCCGAACGCGATCTGAAAATCGAAGGGACTCGGGTCCATATGTCCACGGGCGGTGCGGCCCCCGGTGTGTTTGATCTGGACACGCATGCTTACCGCGACAGCACCTTGCAAGACCTTTACGATGCCGCCCGCATCGTGGACCGGATGGACAATATCCATCATTTCAGCCGGTCCGTTGTCGCACGCGACATTGAAGATAACGCGGCGATGGATCTCAACACGGCTTACGCCTGTTTGGCTGGGACGACCAAACATGTCTCGATCTCGATCACCGAGCCGCAGAATGTGCAGGCTATCGCAGACCTCTGCTATGCCATCGCCGGAAGCGAACAAGCCTTCCGCGAACGCCCCTTTATGACGGTCATGGTCTGTCATGTAGTGCCACCGATGCGCTTTGCCGAAGAAGCCTGCGAGGTGCTGGAACGTGCGGTACTGGCGGGCTTTCCCGTTCAGCTTATCAGCGCGGGTCAGGCTGGCGCGACCAGCCCTGCCACTGTCGCCGGTTCTCTTGTGCAGGCCGTGGCCGAGACCTTGGCGGGACTGGTCTTCGCGCGGTTGGTGGCTTCGGATGTCAAAGCGATCTTTGCACCCAAGCCACTCGTCGCGGATTTACGCACGGGCTCCATGAGCGGTGGCGGCGGTGAACAAGCCATTCTGATGGCAGGCGCGGCACAGATGGGACGGCATTGGAATTTGCCAACCAGTTCGATTGCCGGGATCACCGATGCCAAATGCCTCGATGCGCAATACGGAGCCGAGAAATCCCTTGCGGTGGCGATGGCAGCCCATGCCGGGTCCAATATTGTCACTCAGGCGGCGGGTATGATGTCGAGCCTGCTGGGCGTTAGCCACGCTGCCTATGTCAGTGACAACGATCTTCTGGGAAATCTCCTGCGTACAATTCGAGGGATTGAGGCGACTCCGGAAAACATCGCAGCAGATGTCATCAAGGCCGTTTGCGAAGGGCCGGGGCATTACCTGGGTGAGCATCACACCTTCGGACGGATGAAATCGGACTATTTCTACCCCGAGATCGGTGACCGCCGGACGCCCCGCGAATGGGAGGAGGATGGCGCCAAGCCCATCGGGGATGTTGCGCGCGAGAAAACCCGCGAGATTCTGCGCAGCCACTTTCCGAAGCATATCTCTGATACATTGGACAATAAATTGCGTGCGAGCTTTGACATCCGCCTAACGCGGGCCGGATCTGGGCGGTCAGAATGAGTAATCTCCGCCTTAGCGAACAGGCCCGCGCGGCCCTCCCCTGTGGGGTCAGCCACGAACTGCGCTATCGTGTCCCGCATCCGATTTACATCGACAAGGCGCTGGGTGCTGAAAAGTGGGATATCGAAGGGCGCCGCTATATTGACTTCAAGATGGGTTCGGCCGCCCAATTGCTGGGCCACAGCCACCCTGCTGTGGTCGATGCACTGCAAAAGCAAGCCGAACGGGCGATCTTTGCCGCCGATTGCCATGCGTTCGAGATCGAGTGGGCCGACTGGATCAACCGGCTTTACCCCTCGGCCGAACGCACCCGCTTTACCGCCTCGGGAAGCGAGGCCACGATGTTGGCATTGCGATTGGGGCGAGCCTATTCGGGCAAAGATCATGTGCTGCGGATTGATGGCCATTACCACGGCTGGCATGACCACGCGCTAAAGGGAACCAAACCGGGCAGCAACGCGCCGCCGTCACTGGGTGTGCCGGTACCCGTCACCGAACTGGTGCAGGTCTGCGCTGCCGATCCCGATGCGATGGCCAAAGCGCTGGAAGATGACCGGATTGGCACTGTGATATTCGAGGCCTCCGGTGCCAACTACGGCTCTGTGCCACTCGCCACCGAAACCCTGAAGGCGCTGCACGATGTGGCCCGTGCTGCAGGCGTGGTGCTGATCTTTGACGAGATTATCACCGGCTTCCGCTGGTCCCCCGGTGGGCGGCAGGCGCGGGACGGGGTCGTGCCCGATCTGACCACGCTAGCCAAGATTGCTACGGGCGGTCTGCCCGGTGGCGCGGTCTGTGGTCGTACGGACATCATGGAGTTGATGAACAACGCCACCGAACGCGACGGGATCGCCCCGGCGGTCAGCCACAAGGGCACGTTCAACGCCTCCCCCCTAATCGCAGCGGCTGCGTGTGCAGCCATGCCTTACCTCGCCGATGGAGCGGCGCAGGACCACGCGGACGCGATGGCCAGACGCATGCGCGACGGGATGAACGCCCGGATGGCGGAACAGGGCGTCAAGGGGCTAGCCTATGGCGATAGCTCGATCATCCATGTCTATTTCGGGCAGGACACGCTTGACGGGCTCAGCCCCATGCAAATCCGAGGCCTGTCCAAAGCGGTGGTCAGCGGCTATCGGGACGGCATGCTTTCGCATGGGGTGGACATCATGTCCTATACCTCGGGTCTGACATCAGCCGCACATACCCCGGACCTGATTGACGAAGCGCTTGAGGCCTTTGCCAAGACCCTCACGGACATGACACGCGAGGGAATACTGACATGAACCTCCCCTCTCAGGCCCGCACCGTGATCATAGGTGGTGGTGTAATTGGTTGTTCGATTGCCTATCATCTGGCCCGCGAGGGTCGGAAAGACATCGTGCTGCTGGAACGCTCCAAGCTGACCTCGGGTACCACCTGGCATGCGGCTGGTCTGGTGCGGCGACTGCGGCCTTCAGCGACGCTGACGAAACTGATCAACTATTCCATCGACCTTTATGGCGAGTTGGAAGTCGAGACTGGACAGGCCACAGGCTGGACGCAGACCGGATCGCTGACGCTGGCCACTAATCCCGACCGTCTGACAAACATCAAACGTCAGGTCTCGCTAGGTCGGGCTTTTGGACTTGAGGCCGAAGTGGTCGATGCTGCGCGCGCGAAAGAGCTTTGGCCGCTGATTGAAACCGACGATGTGATCGGAGCGGTCTGGTCGCCTGCTGATGGGCGGGTGAATCCGTCGGATGTGGCGCTGGCCCTGTCCAAGGGCGCCCGGGCGCGGGGTGTGCAGATATGCGAGGATACGCGCGTCACGGGCCTTCAAAAGAAAGGCGGGCGCATTTCGGGTGTTGAGATCGGCGCGGATTTGATCGAAGCCGACGAGGTGGTGATTGCCTCTGGCCTATGGTCGCGCGAGGTGGCAGCGATGGCGGGTGCGCACATGCCGCTTTATGCCTGCGAACATTTCTACATCCTGACCAAACCGCTGGCCGAAGTGCAGGCCCTGGGCAAAGGCTCGCATCTGCCCACACTGAACGATCAGGATGCCTACCTTTATGCCCGCGATGACGTTGAAGGGCTGCTGGTCGGCTCATTTGAGCCACACGCCAAGGGCATCTCGACTAAAGACCTGCCCGCCGACTTTTCATTTGATCTGCTCGACGAGGATTGGGACCATTTCATGCCTATGATGGAAAACGCCCTGCGGCGCATCCCGGCGCTTGAGAAAGCCGAAGTGCGTATGCTGCTGAACGGGCCGGAAAGCTTCACGCTCGACAGCCAGTTCATGTTGGGAGAAAGCCCCGACGTGCCCGGGCTGTTCCTGATGGGCGGCATGAACTCCACCGGGATCGCGCTTGCGGGCGGCGCGGGCAAGGCGATGGCCGAATGGATCATCGCCGGCGAACCGACAATGGAACTGAACGAGGCCGATATCCGTCGGTTCAGTCCAGAGATGAACGTGCTGGGCGCTTTAGAGGCGCGTATTCCAGAAGTGCTGGGCCGCCATTATGACAATCCTTATCCGGGGCGTTCGATGGGCACCGCACGAGGCCAGCGTCGGTCGCCGATCCATACCGGTCTGGTGGCCGCTGGCGCGCAGTTTGAAGGGCGCGGCGGCTGGGAGCGGGCGGTGCACTTTGGTGGCGCGGACGCACATCTGCCGCTGACCTTCGGTGCACCGCAATGGCGCGACACGGTGGGACACGAGGTTGCGGCCTGCCGGAGAGGGGCGGCCATTCTGGATCAATCGGCCTTTGGCAAGATCATGGTGCAGGGGCCGGATGCTTGCGTCTTCCTCAACCACCTTTGCACCGCGCAAATGGACATCGCCGAGGGGCGCATTGCCTACACTCAAATCCTGAATTCGCGCGGTGGCGTCGAAAGCGACCTGACCGTTCAGCGCCATGGGCCTGAGACCTATCTGATGATCGTCGGCGCAGGCGAGGTTGTGCGCGACATGAAACGGATGCGCGACACTAAGGGCGAATTCCGGGTCGAATTCACAGATGTCACCAGCGGCTATGCCATCATCGGCCTGGCCGGGGCAAAGGCTCGGGAGGTCTTGCAAGCCACCAGCAGCAGCCCTCTGCCCGCCATCAAACGCTTTGGCTTTGCGCCGGTTGAGATTGGCCTCGCCTGCGGCTGGGCTGGCTGGCTGAGCTTTACCGGTGAGGAAGGCTACGAACTCTACATCCCCTCCGACATGGCCATGGCCGCGCATGAGGCATTGGTTAATGCCGGAGCCACACATGCCGGGCTTTACGCCAGCGGCAGCTTACGTATCGAAAGCGGCTTTCGCGCCCTTGGCCACGAATTGACCCCCGGCACCACACCGCATGAAGCCGGGCTGGGCGCGTTCTACGCCACAGGCACCGGGTTTGTCGGGGAAGACGCGTTGAAAGATCATGTGCCCAAACGGCGCATCGTTTCTCTGCTCTTTGATGATCCAAATGCGATCCCGATACATGACGAACCGATCTACTTTGACGGGCAGGTTGTCGGGCAGATCACTTCGGCCGCGTGGAGCTACCGCTTTGACCGCTCGGTTGCACTCGCGATGATCAACGCACCACTGGACCGGCTCTCCGCCGAAGACACCGTGCCGGGGTTTGAGGTTGAAATCGCCTGCGACCGTTTCACAGCTCAAGTTTCCTTCAAACCCGCGAAGGAGGTGTTCTGATGTCAGACACGCTCCGCACCACCCGCGTTGCCATCATCGGTGGCGGGATCATGGGTGTTGCGGCCCAATACCAGCTTGCCGAAGCGGGTTGGACCGATACCATCCTGTTCGAAAAAGCCGAATTGACCAGTGGCTCGACCTGGCATGCAGCCGGGCAGATTGCCCATGCGGTGGGCAGCCGGGTCATGGGTTGGATCAACAAGACTTCGATTGACACCTACAAGAAGGTCGAACAGGAAACCGGCCAAAGCATAGGTTGGCACGAGGTTGGCGGTTTCCGCATCGCCACCACCGATGATGAGGTCGACTGGATGAAGTCGATCATGGGCGTGGGCAAATTGCTTGACCTGCCGATGGAGCTTGTCGGGCCAGAAGCTGTGGCCAAGGGCAACCCATTCTACAAGGTTGATGACGTTAAGGCAGCGATTCAGACCTTTGAAGACGGGCATATCGATCCCTCCAGCGTGGCCATGGCACTGGCCACCGCAACGCGCGCGCGAGGGGCCAAGATCGAACGACACAATCAGGTACTGGGAGCCAGTCGCAAGGGTGACATGTGGCTGCTGCGGACAGAAAAGGGGGACGTGCTGGCTGAACATGTGATTATCGCTGCGGGGTCCTATGCCAATCAGGTGGGGGAATGGTTCGGGCTGACAATCCCCTCGGTCAGTTGCTTGCACCACTATCTTGTCACCGACACGGTGCCGGAATTTCTCGACCGCCCCGAACTGCCAGTGATGCGGGACAACGCCTTTGGCGGCTACATCCGGCAGGAACAGAAATCCGGCCTGATTGGCATCTACGAAGGCCATGTCTGCCCCACTGTTTGGGAAATGCCGCAAGGCGCGCCCTGGGCGGCAGAGAATGAGCTCTTTGAGGCTGATTACGATTCCATCGGAGACTTCCTGATGGTCGCCTTAGAAAAGATGCCCATTCTCGCAGACCTCGGCATCAAGCGCGTTGTGCGCGGTGCGATCACGCATACGCCGGATGGTGGAATGCTCGTCGGCCCCTCTGGCGCGCCGAATGTCTGGCTCTCATGCGGTTCATCCATCGGGCTCGCATGGGGTGGCGGCGCGGGCAAGGTGCTGGCCGACTGGATGGTGCATGGAGAAAGCGAGATCAACACACGCGGCTTTGACCCGCGCCGGTACGGCAAATTCGCCGACGATAGTTTCATCGTGGAACGCACCAAGGACGAATTCATGCGTCGCCACGATACACCCTGCCCAGGCAAGCAATTCCACAGTCTGCGTCCCCTGAATCGGCATCCTCTTTATGATCGGCTGGCCGCCAAGGGCGCAGTCTTTGGTGAGATCGCGGGCTGGGAACGCCCGCGCTATTTCGGTGAGGTGGGTGAGGTCGAACAGATCGGCTGGGGTCACCAAAACTGGCACGAGAATGCCATCCGCGAAGCCAAGGCCACGCGAGAAGCGGCGGGTGTGATTGACCTCTGCGCCTTTGCCCAGTTCGAGATTACTGGCAAGCACGCGGGCGCGTTGCTCGACCGCCTGTCGGCCAATAAAATCCCGGCGCGCGATGGGCGGATGAGCCTGAACCACCTGCTGACAGAAGAGGGCCGGTTCGAGACCGAGATCACGATCTGGCGCATCGCCGAAGACCGCTTTTTCACCGGTTCACCCATCGCCCGGTCGAACCCGGATTTCGATTGGATCAAGAGCCATATCCGCCAGTGCGAAGACGTTCAGATGATCAACCGCTCGCAGGATTGGGGCATGCTCGCGCTATCTGGTCCAGCCTCGCGCAAGATCATGGCAGAGCTGACGGATGTGGATCTGTCAAACGCTAGTTTCCCGTGGCTCTCGGGCAAAGAAGTCGCGATAGCAGGCTTGCCCTGCTACATGCTGCGGGTGTCCTTTGTTGGTGAACTTGGTTGGGAACTGCACGCGCCGCTGGATCAAATCGGGGCGATGTACGATGCCCTGTTCGAAGCGGGCGAAAAGCATGGGCTGGTCGATCTGGGCAGCTACGCATTCAACGGCCTGCGCATGGAAAAAGCCTATCGCGCAAGCGGTGAGTTAACGACGGATATCGGCCCGTTCGATGTCGGGCTGGAACGTTTCGTCGTGACCGAGAACCGCGACTTTGTGGGCCGTACAGCGTTGATGGAGCGCGGTCCGACGTGGGAATTGCTTTATGCGGAACTGCATTCCGATGACATCGACATCCACGGCGGCGAACCCGTCCTACTAGAGGGTAAGCTCGTGGGCCTGACGACATCGGGTGGGTACGGCTATAGCATCGGCAAGTCACTTGGTTGGCTCTTTGTCCGCAAGGGCACGCCGCATGACGGGCTCAAGGTGCAGATCCTGAACCGCGAGATTGCGACGACCGTGTATCCCGATGCGCTGTTCGACCCACAGAACCTGCACCCGAGATCGGAGGCCTAGTGACCGCCATGCGCAGACATCCGCTTTCAGGAGAACAGACATGACCACGATCAATGGCGGCGAAGCCGTCTATCGCGTTTTGAAAGCCAATGGCATCGATACGGTGTTCGGCCTCTTGGGCGGCTCAATGCTCGAACTTTACGATGCGATGTACGAAGGCGGTGAGATTGCCTATGTCGGCGCCCGCGACGAACGCGCGGCAGGCCATATGGCCGATGCCTGGGCACGTACTACTGGCAAGCCGGGGGTCGTGCTGGGTGCGCAAGCCGGACCCGGTGTGGTCAATATCGTGACAGCGGTGGCCGAGGCGCAGTTGGCCTATTCGCCGCTTGTGGTGATCGCAGGGGCCATCACCCGCGCCGATCAGGCCAAGGATACGTTCCAGGAGGTCGATCAGGTCGCCCTGTTCGCCCCGATCTCCAAACGCTCCGTCATGGTCACTGATCCGGCCCGGTTGGCGCCCATGCTGGAAGACGCGATCCGGCTGGCCAACACGGGTCGACGCGGCCCTGTTGTTCTGCACGTGCCCCGCGATCTGTTTTCCGCAGATGTCCCGGCCATTGACCCCAAGCCATTGCAAATTGCCCGACCAGGCCCCGCCGCGGCGGATGATGTGGTTGCGATTGCCGAATTGGTGTCGAATGCCGAACGTCCCGTGATTTTCGCAGGCGGTGGTTTCAAATGGGGCGCTGGACGCGACGCGTTGACGACCTTGGCTGAAACGCTGGAAGTCCCCGTCGTCGCCTCGACCGGCCATGCGGATGTGATGCGCCACCGCCATGCGTGGTTCGCAGGTCAAGCCGGTCCGCGTGGCAACCGCGTCGCCTCGCGCCTGACGAAAGAGGCGGATGTGATGGTCGTGCTGGGCGCGCGCCTTGGCTTTAACTCCACCTTCCACAGCAACGATTATGTGGGGGCAGAGACCCGCATCGCCCATGTCGATATCGAAGGTTCTGCCGTGGGTCGCTATTTCCCGGCTGAGATCGCCGCGCAAGGTGATGCCCGGCTGACCGCCGAGGCGCTGACCGCTGCCGCGTCAAAGCCCAATTGCGACGCATGGCGCGACAGCTTCCGGGCAGATATGGACAGCCTTTGGGCTGAGAGGGCCGAGGAAGCCGCGATTGAGACGCTGCCGATGCACCCCCGCCGCGCGTTGGCCGAGATCCGCGATGCCCTGCCCGATAATGCCATTGTCACTCTCGACACCGGCAATACCTGTCTGCAAGCCGCCGACCGTCTGGCGCATTACGCGCCGATGTCGCTGATCACGCCGCTTGATTTCGGGCTGGTGGGCTTTGGCATGTCCGCTGCCATCGGTGCCAAGGCCGCCGCGCCCGACCGCCCGGTTGTCGCGTTGATGGGCGACGGTGCGGTTGGCTACACGATGATCGAAATCCAGACGGCCATATCGCACAAACTGCCTTTCATTCTGATCGTCCTCGACAACGAGGCATGGGGCGCGGAAAAAGCCTATCAACAGGAATTCTACGGCGGTCGCCTGCTGGGCGCTGAAATCCAATCTCCGCGCTATGACAAATTCGCCGAACTCTGCGGCGGCAAAGGTATCTGGGTCGATGGCCCAGGCGGTATGGGGCCTGCCCTGAAAGAGGCCCTAGCAAACGGTGAGACCACCGTCATTCAGGCAAAAACTGACCCCGGCGCACTGATGACCCTGCGCAAGGATCTGTTCAAAGCTCCAAAGGAGGATTGATCATATGACGACTTGGGACACTGTGATCATCGGTGCTGGAAATGCGGCCTTTTGCGCCGCACATGCGGCTCGGGAAAAAGGCGCAAGCGTTTTGATGCTGGAATGCGCCCCAGAGGCGGAGAATGGTGGCAACTCTCGATACACCGCTGGTGCGATCCGCTTTGCCTATACGGGGTCGAAGACATCCGCGCCCTTTGCCCTGACCTGAGCGAAGACCAGATCGCCATCACCGATTTTGGCACCTATACCGAAGAACAATTTTTCGACGACATGTTTCGCGTCACGCGTTTCCGCACCGACCCTGCCCTGTGCGAGCGATTGGTGCGGTCATCGAGGGAGACCATGCACTGGATGCGCGGCAAGGGCATCCGGTTTCTACCCATCTATGGGCGTCAGGCTTTTAAGGTGGATGGACGGTTCAAGTTTTGGGGCGGGCTGACACTGGAAAGCTGGGGCGGTGGTCCGGGCCTAGTTGATGCCCATACCGCGATCGCCAAAGCCTCTGGCATTGAAATCCGCTATGACACCCGCGCTGTGGAAATCCTGACAGACGGCCATGCGGTGACGGGCGTCAAGGTCCGCCACAAGGGGCAACTTGAGGACGTCAGCGCCAAATCCGTTGTCGTGGCAGCGGGTGGCTTTCAAGCCAGCCCCGAGATGCGCACCCGCTATCTGGGTCCCGGATGGGAGATGGCGCGCGTGCGAGGTTCCCGCTTTAACACCGGCGAAGGCATCAAAATGGCGATAGATATCGGTGCTTCGACCTATGGGAACTGGTCTGGCTGCCATGCTGTTGGCTGGGACTACAACGCACCCGAATTTGGAGATCTTGATGTCGGCGACGGCTTTCAGAAACACTCCTACTTGCTTGAATGACCGCTCTGCAGTCAAAGTCACCATTCAATCAAAGGTCGGGTCTATGAATTCCGGAAGCGATGCGCGTGCGCTCGTAAAGACGTGAAAGAAGTGCTCC